>JBGPNP010000001.1:0-46967 GCA_041487575.1 Gaiellaceae bacterium
ACGGGTCCCGGCCCGCCCACGTTGAGGAGCCCCTTCACGCGCAGGACATCCGCCCCGCGGCTCTGGAGCAGCATGGTCAGCAGACGCCGAACGCCGTCCAGTCGAGCTCGTCCACGAGGAAGAGCGCGAACGCCCTCACGCCGCCGTGCTCCGTGCCGTCGTGAGAATGATTCTCGTTCTCGCCGGAGCCCGGCTCGGACGACCCGCGCTCGGACGACCCGCGCTCGGGCGGCTCGAACTCGCGCGGATCGCGCTCTACCCCTCCTAGGAGCAGGGCGGGATCGACGTCGCCGAACGAGATCTCTCGGATCTGGGCGAGCGGGTTGAGCCGGCGGAGCTCCTTCTCGAGCCGCTCGACCGAGCCGGGCTCCGCCGCGTCGGCCTTCGTCACGACGAGCGTGTCCGCCGCGGCGGCCTGACGGACAGACTCGGGCCGGCCGAGGCCGTGCTGGGCGTCCACCGTGGTCACGACCGCCTCGAGCCGGTAGTGGTGCTTGACGACAGGCTCGGAGAGGAGCGTGGAGAGGATCGGCGCCGGCTCGGCGAGGCCGGTGGTCTCTAGCACGACCCGGCGGAAGGGTGGGATCTCGCCGCGCTCCCGCCGGGAGAGGAGGTCGCGCAGCTCGTCGGCCAGGTCACCTCGCATGGAGCAGCAGAGGCAGCCGGAGGCGAGGAGGACGGTGCGCTCGTCCACCCGGCGCAGGAGGTGGTGGTCGATCCCGATCTCGCCGAGCTCGTTCACGAGCACAGCCGTCTCGCCCATGTCGGGATGCGCGAGGAGCTTCCGGAGCAGCGTCGTCTTCCCGCTTCCGAGGGCGCCCGTGACAATCGCGACCGGGAGCTTCTCAGTGCTCATTCCGAGAGGAGCTCCTAGCCACGCGCTCCGGCGAGCGCTGCGACGAGTGCCGGGTCGAGCGGATCGAGCCGGCGCCCCGCGAGCTTCTCGGCCTCGCTCCACAGGCTCCCCAGGTCGGAGACGACGACCGCCGACCCCTTGCGGTCGCGCAGCGTGTAGACGGCGCCGCTCCAGTCGTCCAGCGCCAGCCCGTAGTGGGCCAGCACGCGGTTGACGAGCCGCACCCGGAAGGCACGCCCCCGGGCGCCGCCTTTCTCGGCCCAGTGGTCGGTCAGCAGGACTCCGCAGAGGGCGCACATTTAGAGTCCGTTCTACCAGCGACCCGAGGGAGGAGCGATGGCCAAGGAGATCTTTTGCGCATTCGGGGTGGACGTGGACGCGGTGGCGGGCTGGCTCGGCTCGTACGGCGGAGAGGACTCGCCAGACGACATCTCGCGCGGCCTGTTCGCCGGCGAGGTCGGCACGCCGAGGTTGCTCAAGCTGTTCGAGAAGTACGGCCTCCGGACGACGTGGTTCATCCCGGGCCACTCGATCGAGACGTTCCCAGCGGAGACGCAGATGGTCGTTGCGGCCGGCCACGAGATCGGGATGCACGGCTACTCGCACGAGAACCCGATCGCGATGACGCCGGAGCAGGAGGAGGAGGTCCTCGTCAAGTGCATCGACCTCATCGAGGACGTCTGCAGCCGCCGCCCCACCGGCTACGTCGCCCCGTGGTGGGAGTTCTCGAACGTCACGAACGAGCTCCTGCTCAAGCACGGGATCAAGTACGACCACTCGCTCATGCACAAGGACTTCCACCCGTACTACGTCCGCGTGGGCGACAAGTGGACGAAGATCGACTACTCGAAGCGGGCCTCCGAGTGGATGGTCCCGGTCGAGCGCGGCCACGAGACCGGCCTGATCGAGATCCCGGCGAGCTGGTACCTCGATGACCTGCCGCCGATGATGTTCATCAAGAAGTCCCCGAACTCGCACGGCTTCGTCATCCCGCGCCACCTCGAGGAGATCTGGCGCGACCAGTTCGACTACGTCTACCGCGAGTACGACTACGCGGTCTTCGCGATGACGATCCATCCGGACGTGAGCGGCCGGCCGCAGGTGATCCTCATGCTCGAGCGGATGATCGAGCACTTGAATCGGCACGACGGGATCCGGTGGGCCACGTTCGACGAGATCGCGGACGACTTCGCGCAGAGGAGCCCGCGGACGTAGCGGCCACGCAGGCTAGCCTTCGGGCCGTGCGCGCGATCGTCCAGCTCGAAGGCGAGCCTCGGTTCCGCCCCTTCCCGTTCCGGCTTCCACTGGAAGGGCCGGTCGGGCGCGCCGTCGCAGGCGCAACCCGCCTGCTCGCCCGCACCTCGGGACGGTTCGACGGGCCGATCGCCTTCTGCCACGGCATCTCGCCTGGCGGCGCGATCCTCCGCCGCGCCGGACGCTACTCCGAGGCGCTCGTCGTCTTCGAGGAGCCCTCGCTCGCCTACCGCCTCGGCTATGCCCTCGGCGTCCAGCTCTTCGTCGAGCGGGAGGGCGGCGACGTCCTCTTCCAGCTCCGCGGCCGCTCGATCGGGCGCGACCCGCTTCTCTGGACGGCGTCCGCGTCGGGCGGCCTGAGGCCGGGGGAGGAGCCGCGCTTCGCCGCACTTGGGGACGCCGCCGAGGAGCTCGGACTCTCCGAGAGCGACCTCGCCGGCCTCCGTGGGGTCGCGGTCGTTGCGAACGACGACACTGGCTCGGCCCTCGTCGTCTACCGCGCAGCGCTGGCTCCGGGCACAGAGCCGCAGCCCGACCCGGTCAAGGTCGCCGAGCTCCGCTGGGCGCCAAGCCCGGCCGATCTCGGCGCGCAGGTGTCGAGCGACACGCTCGCCTGCTGGCAGGCAATCGATCGCTTTCGCTAGGACAAGGCCTGCCTCGCCCACAGGTCGACGGTCCCGGCCCGCTCCTCCTCGAGCTGGGGGAGACGTCGGAAGGACCCATCCGGCCCTCGAGTCAGATACGAACTTCTCATCATAAGAACGGGCTGCGGCCTCCGAGGCCGGCGGTCGCTCAGGACGGCTACACGGCCGAGGCGCGGACAAGGATCGGAGCGAGGCCCGCCGGCGAGCGCGACCTCCTCGCCCGCGGCGCTCGCTCGAGAAGCACGCGCGACACCCAGCGCTCGAGGCCGAGCGTGCGGCGGGCCGCCGTCACGTCTTGGGCAGCGACTCGAAGATGTACCAGTTGGCCGTGAGGCCGCAGTCGACGGTGAGGTTGTGACCGGTGATCCCCGAGGCGTCGTCGGAGGCGAGGAACGCGAAGGCGGCGGCGATCTCGGCAGTCGTCACGAGCCGGCGCATCGGCACGCGCTCGAAGTTCGTGAGGAGGTAGCTCATGAGCTTCGGGTCGACGCCCTGCTCGGTCATCTCCGTGTGCGTGAAGCCCGGGCTGACCGCGTTGACCCGGATGCCGTGGGGCGCGAGCTCCATCGCCATCGTCCGGTTGAGCCCGAGCATGCCGGCCTTCGAGGAGTTGTACGCGATGTACGGGCCGTCGGCGCCCGAGGCGTCGATCGAGACGTTGTGGAGGATGACGCCGCCGCTCGTCTTCACCATCTCGCGCGCGACGCGCTGGCTCATGAAGAAAGCGCCGGAGAGGTTCGTGTTCAGAACGCGGAACCAGTTCTCGACCGCGACGTCGAGGAAGGGCGTGTCGTCGTCCGTGCCGGCGTTGTTGACGAGGACGTCGATCCGGCCCCATCGCGCCACGGCCGCATCGACCGCCGCCTGGCACTGATCGGAGTCAGAGACGTCGGCCTGGTGCGCCCACGCCTTGCCGCCCCCGGCCCGGATCGCCTCGGCGGACACCTCGACCTGCTGGAGCGTCCGGGCAACGAGCATGACGTCGGCGCCCTCGGAGGCGAAGCGCTCCGCCGTCGCGCGACCGATCCCGCGCCCCCCGCCGGTGACGATGACGTTCTTGCCTTCGAATCGGTTCATGAGCTCCTCATCCCTTCACGGCCCCCGCGGTCAGGCCCCGGATGAAGAAGCGCTGGCCGAAGAGGTAGACGACGAACATCGGGAGCGAGGCCAGGAGCATCCCGGCCATCGTCAGCGGGACGTCGAGGTTGTAGCGGTTCTGGAAGACCGTGACGCCCACCATGAGGGTGCGCTTGCCCTCGTCGGGGAGGAACACGAGCGCGATCAGGAGCTCGTTCCAGACCCAGAGGGCGTTGACGACGACGAGCGTCACGAGCGCGGGCGCGGAGAGCGGCACGAAGATCCGCCACAGGATCCGCAGGTGCGAGGCGCCGTCGATCACCGCCGACTCGAGCAGGTCGCGCGGGATCGAGCGGAAGAAGTTGGTCAACAGGTAGACCGAGAACGGGAGCGTCAGGCCCGCGTAGATGAGGATCACGCCCCAGTACGTCGAGATGAGCGAGAACTGCGTGAAGAGCGTGAAAAGCGGGATGAGCATGACGACAGGCGGGACGATCATCAGCGCGACGTTGATCGAGAGGAAGACGTCGCGGCCGCGGAAGCGCATGCGGGCGATGGCGAACGCCGCGAGCGCGGCGAACGCCGTGGAGACGACGACGGCGCCGATCGAGAGGATCGCGCTGTTCTTGAACCATGTGAAGAAGAGGCCGCCGTGCAGCGCGCCCGAGAAGTTGCCGAAGTGGAGCGGCCACGGGAACCCGTACGTGTCGTTCAGGTACTGGTCGCGGCCCTTGAAGGCCGTCGAGGCCATGAACCAGATCGGGTAGAGCGCAAGGATCGCGGCGAGCGCGAGGAGGGCTTGGCGGACGGCGCGCGCGAGCGGGAGCCGCCGTCTTCTGCGAGGAGTCGATGTGGAGAGCCGTCCGGCGCGACTCATGCGGAGAATCCTTTCGCTTGCGACACGAAATCGGCACAGCTCTTGACACTCCCGCGCGCCTTTCGCCGATACCCTCCCGGCGGGTGGCGGGTGGAACCGGGACCCGGTTTGGGTCCGGCGTAGGGTCCCGGGGTCCCCACCCAGGGTGGGGAGTTGGTGCTGCTCGCGACGGCCCGCCTCACGCGACCTCCTCCTCCCGCGCCCGCGAGCGCACCCAGAAGAGGACGGCGATGAAGATCATCGTCGCGCCCATGAGCAGCACGGCCACCGCCGACGCCATGCCCGGCAGCGAGTTTCTGAGCCCCTGGTTGTAGATGTAGAACTCGAGGACGACTGTGGCGTTTCCCGGCCCGCCCCCGGTCAGCGTGTAGACGTAGCCGAAGACCCAGGCGAGCATCGTGATCGCCGCGACGACGCAGTAGAACTCGATCGTCCCGCGCAGCTCGGGGAGGATGATGTGGCGCAGGCGGGCCCACCACCCCGCCCCGTCGATCCTCGCGGCCTCGATCTGCTCCTCCGGGAGGGAGAGGAGCCGAGCGAGGAAGAGGACGATCCCGAACCCAACCTCGCGCCAGACGATCACGATCATGAGCGTCACGAGCGCAAGCTTCTCGTTGCCGAGCCAGTCCGGGCCGCCGAGCCCGATGCCGCGCAGGATGGCGTTGACGACGCCGTTCAGCGTGAACAGGTAGCTCGCGACGATGCCGATGATCGGGACGGCAAGGATGTAGGGGAAGAAGAGAACGCTCCTGTAGATCCGCCAGCCCCGCACCCGCTCGAAGAGGAGCACGGCGACGAGGACGGAGATCGCGAGCAGCACGGGCACCGCCACGAGGAGCAGCGCGCTGTGCTTCGCGGCGGCGACGAACGTCGGGTCTTCGAAGATGAGCCGGTAGTTGTTCAGCCCGACGAACGGCCCTGAGTTCCCGCGGATCAGCCGCATCGAGAAGTCGATCACCCGCGCGATCGGGTAGGCGAAGATGAACCCGATCAAGAGGGCGGCAGGGGCCACGTACGCGTACGGAGCCCAGGAACGCGTCTTCAGCACGGCGTTTCTTCCCGGCGGGCCGCCGGGCTCGGGTCAGACCGCGAGGTCCTTGCCCCAGGTCGTGTACTTCTCGACGAGGTCCGGGTTCTGCTTCTTCCACTTCTCGGTCACCTGGGCAGCGAGATCGCCCGTCTGATCGCCCTTGAGCGTCCCGGCCAGGATCTTCTGCGAGGCGACGAACATCGCGTCGGTCCAGAAGAGCGTCGGCATCAGGTCGGCGACGTAGACGTTGTGCGTGCCCTTCCACCACTCGTCATAGACGCCTTTGAGGAAGGGGTCGTCGATCAGGCTCGAGTCGAACGTGTCGTCGGCGGGGAGGGCTTTGGAGAGCGTCCACATCGCCTTCAGCCGGTCCGGCGAGTGCATGAACTCGAGGAACTTCGCGGCGTCCTCGTGGTCGTGGCCCTTGGTCGGGATGCCGAAGCCCTGCGTGTCCGTGATCGGGATGCCTGCCATCTTCCCGCTGCCGAAGGTCGGCATGACGAAGTAGCCGAGCTTGTCACCGAGCTTCGACTGCGAATCCGGCAGAGCCGCGGTCGTGTTGATCGTCATCGCGGCCTTGCCGTCGTTGAAGGGCGCGATCCCCTGGTAGAGCTCGAGCGAGTTGATGTCGTTGTTGATGAAGCCGTTGTCGTAGAGCTCCTGGAGCTTGACCCAGTGCTCGTGGTACTTCGGCTCGCGCCAGTCGAGTTTGCCGATGAAGAGGTCGAGCGCCTCGGCCGGTGAGTCGAGAGCCTGCGTCAGCGTGTTGACGAAGTACCACTCGCCGAGGAAGCCGTCCTTGATGCCGCCTGTGAGCGGCTGCACGCCCGAGCTCTTGAGCTTGTCGCACGCGTTCAGGAACTCGTCCCACGTCTTCGGCGGCGAGTCCGCGTTCAGGCCCGCTTTCGAGAACAGCTCCTTGTTGTATTCGAGCCCGAAGCCGACGATGTAGAAGCCGACACGGTACTGCTTGCCCTCGAAGTCCGAGAGCACGGTCGCACCGGAAGTCTTGAGGACGTTGTCGGAGACGAGGCCGTTCAACGGGGCGAGGTAGCCGAGCCACACGTTCTCCATGTGGTAGATGCCGTTGAAGATGAACTGGATGTCCGGCGGCTTCCCGGCTGCGGCTGCGTTCGTGAACTTGGGGATGACGTTGTTCGTGTCCATGAGGAGCGGATCGATCGTGGTCCCGGTCTGCTCCTTGAACTTCGCGATCGTGTCGTCCACCCACTTCTTGACCCCAACCGCTTCCTGGTCGCCCCACCACCACATGGAGAGCTTGCCCCCGCCGCCTCCACCACCACCGCACGCGGCGAGAAGCGGGCCGAGCCCGGCGACGGCGATTCCGCCGGCCGTGTAACGAAGGAGCTGACGGCGCGAGATAGGGCGGGAAAGCGGATCCACGTGAACCTCCTCGAGTCGGGGTCACGACCCCGTGGCTGCAATCGATTGTCAGCCGAGGTTACGGCTGTTCGGGAAGACCTGTCAAGCCGCGGGAGCAACCCGGAGGACGCTCGCGCCAGGAGTTGGAGCGAGATGGTCACCCTCCGCCTTGACACTCTTTCGGCGCCGACCCTACGATCGGGCCGCTCCAACGTTTGTCTACCGCCGGAGGCGCAATGGCAAAGCTCGACGGACGGGTCGCGATCGTCACCGGCGCCGGCACGGGCCTCGGTCGCGGCATCGCGCAGGAGTTGGCCGAGGCCGGGGCCGACATCGCCGTCCTCGAGATCAACCCCGAGTCCGGCGAGACGGCCGCGGGTGAGCTCGCGCTTGGAGTGCGATCCCGCGCCTACCCGACCGACGTCGCAAGCCGGGAGCAGGTCGACGCGGCCTTCGAGGCCGTCGTACGTGACCTCGGCCGGCTCGACATCGTCGTCAACAACGCCGGCATCTCGCGCGTGGGGCCGCACACACAGGACGTCACCGACGAGGACTGGCACGAATCGATCGCGGTCATGCAGACGGGCGTCTTCTACTGCATGCGCGCCGCGGGACGGATCATGGTGCCGCAGAAGTCGGGCTGTGTGATCAACATCTCGTCCATACGGGGCTTCTCGCCCAACCCCGGCCGGATGACCTACTCCACCCCGAAAGCCGCGGTGATCATGATGACGAAGATCGCCGCCGGCGAATGGGCGCCCCACGGCGTGCGCGTGAACGCGATCGCCCCCGGCGTCCTGCGCACGCCCATGTGGGACGCGGATGTCGCCCGCGGGGCGATCGACGAGCAGCTCTACCTCGACGTCGTCCCGATGCACCGGCTCGGGATGCCGTCCGAAGTCGGCAAGCTCGCCGTCTATCTGACGTCCGACGACGCCTCGTACATCACCGGCTCGGTCCTCACCATCGACGGAGCCCTCACCTCGATCCCCGTCGCCTAACACTGGAGGTCCACATGAAACGACCGATGAGAACCGCTCTGGCCACAATCGCCCTCTGCGCGCTCGCTGCCCTGCTCTTCGCCGTGGCCGCGACAGCCCGCACGAGCAGTGGCGGCCTCGGCAGCCAGTACGACGTCAGCAAGGACGGCAAGGTGACCCTGACCCTCTGGTGGCTCGGCGACCAGGAGGTGCCCGGGATCGAGAAGTGGATGAAGGAGACGATCGCCAAGTACCAGGCCCTCCATCCGAACGTGACGATCAAGACGGTCATCGACCCGACGGACACCTGGACGCAGACGCAGCAGACCGCCTGCAAGGCCAAGTCGGGCGCGGACCTCTGGTACAACTGGTCGGGGACCTGGTCGCTCGAGCAGGCTTGGTCGGGCTGCACGGTCCCGAACGAGGTCGTGCTCTCCCCCGCGGACATCTCGACCGTCCCGAACGTGGGCGAGACGCGCTGGCAGGGGAAGACCTGGGACTACCCGCTCTACCGCTTCGTCTACCCGGTCGTCTACAACAAGGCGCTCTTCAAGAAGGCGGGCCTCGACCCGAACCGCCCGCCGACGACCTGGGCGGCCTTCCTCGGCGCGAGCCAGAAGCTCAAGGCGTCGGGCGTGACGCCCATCGTCGTCGGCCTGAAGGATGGCTTCGGCGGCGAGATCCTCGGCAGCGCCACGTTCCAGAAGCAGCTCTACTCGAGCTACAAGGGCCTCGTCCAGATGGTCATCAACGGCAACTTCACGTCACCGACCTGGACGTCCTGGATCACGAAGCTCGCCCAGCTCAAGCCCTACTTCAACAACGACGTCAACTCGATCACCTTCGGCGAAGGGCTCGGCCGCTTCCAGAACGGGACGGCCGCCATGGTGTTCGGAACCCCGGGCGTCCAGGCGACGATCGCCGACATGACGAAGGCCGGCAAGCAGGTCGGCGTCATGAAGCCGCCGGTCTTCGGCTCGGGCAGCTATGCGAACTCGCTCGTCAACACCGGCAACGGCTTCCAGGTCACCTCCTGGTCGAAGCACAAGGAGGTCGCGGGCAGCTTCATGGCCTTCATGCATACGACCGAGCGCCTGAACGCGCTCTACGCCCAGACGGGCAACTTCCCGGCCGACACGCGCTGGAACCCGTCACAGGCGAAGAGCGCGACCGACAGGGCCATGCTCGGCTGGCTCAAGGACAAGAACGTCAACTACCCGGCGAACTACTACCCGACCGACCTCGACGTCAACGGCAACTTCGTCGTCTTCCAGGGCATCCTGGGCGGAAAGATGACCGTCGCGCAGGCGGCGAAGACGTACCAGGACGTCATCACGAAGTGGCGGAAGCTGCACGCCGCCGACCTGCGCAACTACCTCGCGTGGGTGAGCAGCCTCTAGGGAGAGACACGAGCCCGCCGCCGGCCCGCCATGGCCGGCGGCGGGCTCCCTCGCCGGTTCACTGAGTGAGACTCTCGCGGGGGGCGCCGTGGCTCTATGCGGCTCCGATGCTGGCGCTGATCGGAGCCGTCTTCGCCTACCCGGTCGTCACGCTCGTCAAGTACAGCCTCGAGAACGTCTCGACGTCGCCCTACGTCCCCACGACGTACGCCGGGCTCTCGAACTTCCGCTACATCTTCTCGGACTCCCTCTTCCGGACCGCGCTCGGGAACAACATCAAGCTCTTCCTCTGCGTCCCGATCCTCGCCGTCCTCGCCGTCCTCGTCTCGGCGATCCTCTTCGACCGGCCGCGCGGCTGGCGGGCGTACCGGACGGTGCTCTTCGTCCCCTACATCCTCTCGATCCCGGTCGTCGGGGTCGTGTTCGGGACGCTCTTCCAGCTGAACGGCACCGCCAACACGATCCTGCGGCACGCAGGTCTCGGCGCCCTCGCCCAGGACTGGCTCGGCTCGACCGCGTGGGCGCTGCCGACGATCATGTTCGTGATCGTCTGGAAGGAGCTCGGCTTCGGCATCATCCTCTGCCTCGCCCGACTGGCGAGCGTGGACGAGCAGCTCTTCGAGGCGGCGAAGGTGGACGGCGCCGGCTGGTGGCGCCTGCTCCGGCACGTGACCGTCCCGCAGCTCCTGCCCGCGCTCGCCTTCTACGTCGTCGTCGAGCTGATCACGATGCTCTCGTGGGTCTTCGCCTACGTCTACGTGATGACGCTCGGCGGCCCGCAGAACTCGACCGTCGTCAGCGAGTACTACATCTACCAGGCGTTCTTCCAGAACAGCGTGGCCGGGGTGGGCGCCGCCGCGGGCGTCACGCTGCTCGGAGTCGTCAGCCTGTTCATCCTTCTGCGCGTCTGGATGGGACGGAGGGCCGCGCTCGTTGCGTACGACTGACTCTGCGGCTGTGCTGCCGGCCCAGCGCCGGCCACGGCTCAGCACCGGCTCGCTCGCCAGGCATGCCGTGCTGCTCGGCTTCACCGCGCTCGCGCTCTTCCCGATCTACTTCATGGTCGTCAACTCGCTGAAGACGGACGACGAGTACGTGGGCAACTCGATCGGGCTGCCGCGATCGCCGGTCGTCTCGACGCTCAGGGACGCGCTCGCGGGCGGTGACCTCTACCGGTGGCTCGGGAACTCGCTCCTGATCACGGCGGCCTCGGTCCTGATCTCGACCGCGGTCGCGGCGCTCGCGGCCTTCCCGATCAGCCTCATGCGCTGGCGCCCGGGGCCCTTCGTCCTGAGCTTCCTCGTCGGGCTCATGGTCGTGCCGCCGATCGTCCTCATCATCCCGCTCTTCCAGATGGTGGTGAACGTCCACCAGCTCAGCACGTACCAGAGCGTCATCGTGATCTACACCGGCGTCATGCTGCCGTTCTCGACCTTCCTCCTCGCGAGCTTCTTCGCGACCATCCCCCGCACGCTCATCGAAGCCGCCCGGATCGACGGGGCCGGCACGCTGCGCGTCTTCCGCTCGATCGTGCTCCCGCTCTCGCGCCCCACGCTCATGACGGTCGTGGTCGTCCAGGCGCTCTGGGTGTGGAACGAGGTGCTGATCGCCCTCGTCTTCCTCCAGGAGGGCAGCCGGCGCACGCTCATGGTGGGGCTGACCGTGTTCAAGTCGCGCTACCACCTCGACATCCCGCTCGTCATGGCAGGGATGCTGTGGGCGACGATTCCGATGCTGCTCCTCTACCTCGTCGGCCAGCGGTTCCTGATCCGGGGCCTGACCGCGGGCGCGACGAAGGGCTGATACGGACAAGGAGGTTTGAATGACGTCCTCGGCACAGCTCACGATCGACCCTCGCGTCGCTCTCGCGCTCCCCGCGCACCGCCTGGAGCGCCTGCGCTCCTGGATGGAGGAGGAGCGGCTCGACGCCGTCGCCGTCTTCGGCGCGGACCACGTCACCCACTTGAGCGGCTACGCGCGCTACTACGGCGGGCCCTCCGGCCTCGTGATCGGCCGCGACGGCGAGCGGACGCTCGTCGTCATGCGGGACGAGGTGAAGGTCGCGCAACGGCTTGCGGACGCGGAGACGGTTGTCGGCTTCGGCGTGCGCGGCTTCGGCTTCGAGCTGAATCCGCTGCCGCTCCTCGCCGACGCGATCGCCGCGATCCCGGCGGTGTCGACGGCGTCGCGGCTCGGCCTCGCCGACGCGCTCGGCGGGATGGGATCGCTCCTCGAGAAGCGGATACGCGCCGAGCCGGTCTCGGCCGAGAGTGCGATTTGGCGGCTGCGCCTGCAGAAGGACGAGGACGAGCTGGGCAAGATCCTCCACGCCTACGAGCTCTGCTGGCTCGGCCAGCAGGCGATCGGGGAGGCGGCGCAGTCGGGGCAGGCGAAGGAAATCGAGCTCTTCACGACAGCGCTCGCAGCCGCCCAGACGACCCACGGCGAGCCGATCGAGTTCTACTCCGACCTTCTCTCCGGCCCAAACACGGCCGAGGTCTGCGGCCCGATCCAGGTGCCGAGCCCGCGCGTCGCGCGGGCGGGCGAGCCCGTCATCGCCGACGTCGTCGTGCGCGCGAACGGCTACTTCGGCGATACCGCCGAGACGCACGTCGTGGGCTCGAACACCGAGGTCTCGGCCACGCGGTCGACGCTCCTGGAGATCCTCGCCCAAGCGGGCTCGGAGCTCCGGCCGGGGACGAGCGGAGCGCAGGTCTTCCGGGCGATGGAGGCACGGATCCTCGACGCGTTTCCGGGCGGGGAGTTCCCGCACCACGGCGGGCACGCGCTGGGCCTCACGTCGTTCGAAGACCCGCACCTGATCCCGAGCGACGAGCGGAGCCTCGAGCCTGGCATGGTCCTCGCCGTCGAGCCGGGCGTCTACTTCCCCGGCCAGTGGGGCGCGCGGGTCGAGAGCGTCTTCGTCGTCACGGCCGAGGGCGGCGTCGAGCTCAGAAAGGCGCTGTCGTAATGCCGACGACCCTCGACTGCGAGCTGCTCCGCGACCTCTTCGGCAGCGCCGAGGTGCGGGAGGCGTTCGACTCGCGTGCGTTGCTCCAGGGCTGGCTCGACGCCGAGCGAGCGCTCGCCGAAGCCGAGGCCGAGGTCGGGGTCGTCCCGCGTGCGTCGGCGGAGCGGATCGCGCAGGAGTGCGACGCCTCTCTCTACGAGATGGCGACGCTGCGGGAGGGGATCGCGGAGACGCAGCATCCGCTCGTGCCGCTCGTACGAGCCCTCTCCGAGCGCTGCGGGGAGGCCGGTGCGTGGGTGCACTGGGGCGCGACGACCCAGGACGTCACCGACACCGGCGCGGTCCTCCAGGTGCGGCGGGCGCTCGGGCCGATCAAGCGCGACCTCGGCCGGGCGCGGCGGGCCGCGGCGCGGCTCGCGGCCCGCTACCGCGACACGCCGATGGCAGGCCGGAGCCACGGCCAGCACGCCGTCCCGATCACCTTCGGGCTCAAAGCGGCCTCCTGGGCCGACGAGCTCGGCCGCTGCGAGGAGCGGCTCCGGGCGGCAGCCGAGGCGGCGCTCACCGGCCAGCTCGCAGGGGCGGCCGGGACGCTCGCCTCGCTCGGCGAGGACGCCGCCGCCGTCCGCGCCTCCTTCTGCCGCACCCTCGGGCTCGCCGAGGGGAAAGTGGGCTGGCACGCGGCGCGCGACCGCTTCCGCGACCTCCTGCACGCTCTCGACGAGATTGCGTCGGCGGCCGAGCGGATCGCGGCCGAGGTCGTCCGCCTGCAGACGACCGAGATCGGAGAGGCGGCCGAGCCGCTCGCGGCCGGCCATGTCGGCTCCTCGACCATGCCCCAGAAGCGGAACCCGATGATCTGCGAGTACGTCGTCGCGAGCGCACGGCTCCTGCGCGCGTCCACCTCGGCGCTCCGCGGGACCGCCGCGCACGCGAACGAGCGCGACATGTCGATCTGGGCGATCGAGTGGATCGCGATCCCGCAGGCGCTCATCCTCGCGGGCGGGATCCTCGAGAAGCTTGCGCACGTCCTCGAGGGGCTCCACGTCGACCCGGAGCGGATGCGCGCGAACCTCGGGCTGACCCGGGGCCAGATCATGGCGGAGGCGGCGATGATGGCGCTGGGGCGTGCGATCGGGCATGAGCGGGCCCACGAGCTCGTCACGGGGGCAACGCGGCGGGCGACCGCCGAGGGGCGCGACCTCACCGACATCCTCGCCGAGGACCCGGAGGTCTCGCGCCACCTGCCGCCGGCCGACATCGCGCGGCTGCTCGACCCCACCGCCTACCTCGGCCTGGCAGCCGCAGACGTGGACGCCGTCACGCGAGAGACTGGAGAGACCCGATGAGGATCACCGACGTCGAGCCGATCGTCCTGCGCCGCGACCGCGTCGACACCGGCCGCGCCGACGGGACGCAGGACGCCTTCCTCGTCCACATCCACACGGACGAGGGTCTCAGCGGCATCGGCGAAGCGGACACCTCTCCCTACCTCGCCCGGACGATGATCGAGATGCCGTCGTCGCACTCGATCGCGCGCGGCCTACGCGAGCTTCTTGTCGGCGAGAACCCGCTCGAGATCGACCGGCTGTGGCAGCTCATGTTCATGGGCACCTACCACTACGGACGGGCCGGCGCCGCGCTCCACGTCATGAGCGCGATCGACATGGCTCTCTGGGACCTGGCCGGGAAAGCGGCCGGACGGCCGGTCTGCGAGCTCCTCGGCGGCGCACGCCTGACCGAGGTGCCGGTCTACGCGAGCGAGGTCATGCCCGAGACGGCGGACGAGGTGCGCCGGATCGCCGAGCGCGCGGTCGCCGACGGCTACGGGGCGCTCAAGCTCGGCTGGGGCCCGCTCGGGCGCGACCTCGACCACGACGAAGCCCTGGCGCGCGCGGCGCGGGAGGTGATCGGGCCGGAGCGCGACCTCATGCTCGACGGCGGGATGGCCTACACGGTCAAGCGGGCCGCCGAGCTCGTGCGGCGCCTCGAGGACGTCGGCCTCTACTGGCTCGAGGAGCCGCTCGCCGCGGACGACTACGACGGCTACCGGCGGCTCTCCGACTCCGTGTCCGTCCGGGTCGCGGCAGGGGAGGCCGACGCCGGCATCAAGCCGTACCGCGCTCTCGTCCGGCGCGGCCACCTGGACGTGCTCCAGCCGGACATGGCCCGCTGCGGCGGCTTCACGGTCGCGCGGCAGATCGCCGACCTCCAGCGGGAAACCGGCGTCGAGGTCGTCCCGCACTGCTTCTCGACGGGCGTCCTCGTCGCGGCGTCGCTCCACTTCGTCGCAACGCTCGACCGGCCGACGTACTCGGAGTTCTCGGTCGCCGACTCCCCGCTCGTGAACGGCCTCTTGGCGGAGCCCTTCCGGCTGCGCGACGGCAAGCTGGCGGTGCCGACGGGCCCGGGCCTCGGGATCGAGCTCGACTGGGACGTGATCGAGCGACTGCGCGTCCGCTGATCCGTCAGCGGATCGCGAGCCCGCTCGCGAGGTCGAAGAAGTGCGCCTTCGCCGGGTCGACGCGGAGCTCGATGGCCTCGCCGGGGTTGACGCGGAAGCTCGTGTCGTAGCGGCCCACGAAGACGGTCCGCCGCTCGCGGGCTTCGCTCGCGAGCTCCTCCGCCATCGAGGCGTCCGTGTCCACCGCGACCTCGAGCACCTCCTCGGTCACGACCGGCTCGGCCGCCACCTCGGCGTGGACGAGGCGCTCCGAGCCGAGCGCCTCGGTGAGGACAACGCGCGCGTGGAGGACGCCGTCGCCCTTGCCGACGTGCTCGGGCCGGACGCCGAGCCCGACGGCGCGCCCCTCGTAGGCCGCGAGCGCCTGGGGCGCCGAGGGCAGCCGCATGTCGTCCACGCCGACCCTGGCGACCAGCGAGCCGTTCCGGCCCTCGATCCGCGCCTGGACGAGGGTCAGCGCCGGCGAGCCGATGAAGCTCGCGACGAAGAGGTTCCGCGGCTCGTCGTAGAGCAGCTGCGGATCACCGACCTGCTGGAGCTCGCCCTTGCGCAGCACGGCAACGCGGTCGCCCATCGTCATCGCCTCGATCTGGTCGTGCGTGACGTAGATCGTCGTCGCAGCGAGCTCGTGCTGGATGCGGGAGATCTCCGCGCGCATCTGCACGCGCAGGCGCGCGTCGAGGTTCGAGAGCGGCTCGTCCATGAGGAAGACGGCCGGGTCGCGGACGATCGCGCGCCCCATGGCGACGCGCTGGCGCTGGCCGCCGGAGAGCTGGCGCGGCTTGCGCTTCAGGAGCTCGGCGAGGCCGAGAACGCGGGCGATCTCGGTCACGCGCTTCTCAATCTCCCGCTTCGGCACCTTCCGCATCTTCAGGCCGAACGAGATGTTGTCCCAGACCGACATGTGCGGGTAGAGGGCGTAGTTCTGGAAGACCATGGCGACGTCGCGCTCGCGCGGCTCCAGGTCGTTGACGACCCGCTCGCCGATCTGGATCTGGCCCTCGGTGATCTCCTCGAGCCCGGCGACCATGCGGAGCGCCGTCGTCTTCCCGCAGCCGGAGGGCCCAACGAAGACGACGAACTCCCCGTCGGAGACGTCGAGCGTGAAGTCCTCGAGCGCCCGCGTCCCGTCCGGGTAGACCTTGCCGACATCGCTGAACGTCACCTGGGCCATTCGTCCCCTTCCAGCCCTGGAGCATAACGCCCTCCGAACGGGAGGAACGATCGTTTGCTTCCCGCCGGCCGCTTCTGCCGTTACCGTTCTAGCGGCCCCGCCCAGCGATGCCCAGCCTGCACCACACCGGTCTCACCGTCCGCGACCTCGACGCCTCGCTCCGCTTCTACCGCGACCTTCTCGGGATGGAGGTGCTCTTCGAGGCGGAACGCGAGGGCGGGTACTTCGGCGCGATCGTCGGGTACCCGGACGCGCGCGTGCGCATGGCGCACGTCGTCTTCCCGGGCTCGGAGCACCGGCTCGAGATCTTCGAGTACATCCGGCCCGAGCCGCGCGGCGATCCCGGCGAGCCGCGAGACGTCGGCATCACGCACGTCTGCCTCGCCGTCGAGGACATGGAGGCGCTCCACGCCCGTCTCGCCGCGGCCGGCGTCGACTTCTACTCGGAGCCGGTGCTCGTCGACCAGGGGGTGAGCGCGGGCGGCTGGGGCGTTTACCTTCGCGACCCGGACGGGATCACGGTGGAGCTCTTCCAGCCCCCGCAGCATCCCGGCGGCAGCTGAGGTTTGGACCGCCCGCCCGCCCGCTCGGCCGAGGAGCTCCGCGAGCGGCGCAAGTCGAGGCGCCGTGCAACCCGGCGGAGGCGGCTCGGGGGGGTCGCGCTCGCGCTCGCCATCGGCGGGGGCGGGGCCGCCGCCGCGACCCTGGCGGGCGGCGGGCACCAGGATCGAGCGGTCACGGGCGTCCTCGGAAGCACAGCGGTGCAGACGGTCGCGATCACCTCTGCGCCGCCGCCACCTCCGCGTCCCCGGCAGGCCCCCGAGCGCAAACCGCCCAGGAAGCTTCTTGCCGAGGTGACGATCGCCGCCACCGGGGACGTTGCCCTCGGCCGTACCGGGGCGGTTCCGCCCGCCGGGGGCGCGTCCGTCCTCGCACGCGTCCGGCGCCCGCTCGACGCCGACGTCGTGGTCGGGAACCTCGAGACCACCCTCGCGACCGGCGGCGCCTCGCAGTGCGGGCCGAAGAGCAAGGACTGCTACGCCTTCCGAGCGCCGCCCTCGTACGCGCCGGCACTCGCCCGCGCCGGCTTCACCGTGCTCAACCTGGCGAACAACCACACCTTCGACTATGGAAGGCAGGGCGCCGTCGAGACCCTGGCGGCTCTGAAGGCGGCGCACCTCCGCCACACCGGCCGGCCCGGGGAGATCACCGTTGTCCGCGTCGGGCGCACGCGCATCGCCCTCCTCGGCTTCGCTCCGTACGCGTGGGCGCAGAGCCTGCTCGACCTTCCGGCCGCACGCCGCCTCGTGCGCCGCGCGGCGAGGCGCGGCGACCTCGTCGTCGTGGTCATCCACGCCGGCGCTGAGGGAGTCCGCTACGCCCATGTCCGCCCGGGACCCGAGTACTACCTCGGCGAGCGGCGAGGCGACCCGGTCGCGTTTGCCCACGCCGTCGTCCAGGCCGGGGCCGACCTCGTCGTCGGCAGCGGGCCCCACGTCCTGCGCGGCATGGAGTGGTACCGCGGCCGTCTGATCGCCTACAGCCTCGGCAACTTCGCCGGCTACCGGAACTTCGACGTGACCGGGGCCGGCGGCGTCAGCGCGATTCTCCGCGTGACGCTGCGCGCCGACGGGTCGTGGATCGAGGGCTCGCTCGTCCCCGTCCGCCTCTCGGCGACGGGCACTCCCGTGAGAGACCCGCGCCGAGCCGCCCTGGCCACGGTCCGTGCGCTCTCGCGCGAGGACTTCGGCCGCAGGGCCGTCCGGGTCTCCCCGGACGGCGACCTGCGGCCTCCACGTCCGCGCTAGGCCGCAGGCTCCGCTTCGGCCCCCACGGCAACGGCCGGCCCCACCGACGCCTGCGCGCGCCTGGCCCGCGGGATGAGCAGCGCCACGAGCGCGCCGAGGGCGACCACGACCGCGCCGACGAAGACCGCTGGCTGGAGCCCGGCCACGTAGGCGTCACCCGTCTGGTAGCTCCCGTAGCCGGCGAAGACGGCCGCGAGCACCGCGACGCCGAACACGCCCCCCAGCTCGCGGATCGCGTTGTTGGCGCCGGAAGCCTGGCCTTCCTCCTCCGGGCGAACGGCGGAGAGGACGACGTTCGCGACCGGGGCGAAGAAGAGCGCCATGCCGATCCCGGCGATCACGAACGGCGGCACGAGGCGGCCGTAGGCGACACCGGGGTCGGAGATCGCCGCGAGCCAGCCGAGCGCGACCGCCTGCATCGCGAGCCCCGTCGCCATCAGCGGCCGTCCCCCGATCCGGTCGGAGAGCGCGCCCGCGATCGGGGCGACGAAGACTGGCATCCCCGTCCACGGCAGCGTCCGCAGGCCCGCGTCGAGCGGCGAGTAGCCCTGCACGGTCTGGAGGAACTGCGAGAGGAGGAAGATCGAGCCGAACATGCCGAAGAACATGAGCAGCGAGACGACGTTCGTGGCGGCGAAGGTCCGGTTCCGGAAGAACCGCATCGGGAGCATCGGTGCCGGGGCCCGCACCTCCCAGCGGACGAATGCGGCCACGAGCGCGAGGCCGGCGGTCAGCGCTAGGAGGACCTCCAGGCTCGACCAGCCCTGGCCGTTCCCCCGCACGACGCCCCAGACGATCCCGAAGAGACCGGCGCTCGCGAGCCCGAGGCCCGGCAGGTCGAGCCGGCCGTAGGGCCCGTGGCTCTCGCGCAGGCCGCGCAGCGCGAAGGGGAGCAGCGCGAGCCCGATGGGGACGTTGAGCCAGAAGATCCACTGCCACGAGATGCCCTCGACGACGGCGCCGCCGACGAGCGGGCCGATCGCCACGGCGAGCCCGCCGATACCGCCCCAGGCGCCGAGCGCGAGGCCGCGCTTCTCCGCGGGCACGGCAGCGGAGAGGAGCGTCAGGGTGAGCGGCGTGACCATCGCCCCGCCGACGCCCTGTACCGCTCGGGCGGCGACGAGCCACTCGATCGACGGCGCGAGGGCGGCGGCGGCTGAGGCGAGGGTGAAGATGGCGAGGCCAAGCGCGAACATCCGCTTCCGCCCGAAGCGGTCGCCGAGCGCGGCGCCGGTGAGAAGGAGGACGGCGAACGTGAGCGTGTAGCCGTTCACGGTCCACTCGAGGCTTTCGAGGGAGGCGCCGAGATCCTTGCGGATGACGGGCAGCGCCATCGTCACGACGAGGTTGTCGAGCGTGACCATGAAGAGCGCGATCGAGGTGATGACGAACGTCCAGAGCGTCGTCCTGGGGCTGGTGCTCATCTACCTTCCTGCTCCTTCGTTAGCGAGTGCTCACTTACTAGACTGCGAAAAAAAGAGAGGTCATGCGGCTGGATGCTCCCTCCGGTCCTCGACGCGAGCGACCTCGCCCTTGGCGCAGATGCCGGCCCACTCCTCGGGCGTGAGAGCGCTCTCGAGCCCGATCGCCATCGCTGCGTTGATGAGAAAGCCGCGCGAGAGAAAGCTCGCCGCGTCCGCGTGTGGGTCGGCCGCTCCGTCGCGGCGAGCCTGCAGCACGATGTATCGGAAGATGCGGGCGAGGTGGTGGCGCATCGCCTCGGCCATGTCGGGATCTTCGGCCGCCGCGTAGGCCTGGAGCTGCACCAGCAGCTGCGTACGGCGGCTCGGGAGCGCCTCCACGTACCACCGGCCGAGGGCCTGGAGCCTGGTCTCGTCCTGCTTCGGAACGACCCGCTCCCAGTCGCCGAGGAGCTGGCCGACGCAGCGGTCGACGACGGCGAGCGAGAGCTCCTTCTTCGTCGGGAAGAAGCGGAAGACGTACGGCTGCGAGATGCCGGCCCGCTGTGCGATCGCGGCCGTCGTGGCCCCGCCGAAGCCTGCTGTCGAGATCTCCTCGCACGCGGCGTCGAGGATGTCCTCGCGCCGTTCCGCTCCGGAGTGCCTTGTCGCCGAAACCGGCTCCACAGCGCCATTGAAGCATAACGGAAGTAATTAGTCAATAACAACTGGACGCCATTTCTGCCGGCATGGACTCCGCTTTCGGGGGATGGTGCGCATGTCCCTTCTCGCCGATTGTCAGACAGGAGCCGCAGAAGGACGCCGCATGCCGCCGCAGACCAAGGAATCCACAGAAACCGAGAAGGGGTTCGGCACAGGCCTGCGCGCACAACTCGAGCGCCGGCGCGAGCCGGACGCCTCGAAGCGCGCCGCCGAGCCGAAGTTCGAGGACGCGCTCGCCGCTGCCAAGGCGCTCGTCGAGGCCGTCCCCGAGCCGAGCACGAACTGGAACGGCAACGGGAACGGGGCCGAAGTCGACGTCGAGGCTGTCCGCGCCGAGCTGGCCGCATCCCTCGCCCGAGAGCACGACCTTCGCTCAGCGCTCGCCGGCCAGGTCGAGACGCGCGAGCGAGAGCTGACCCTCGAGGGGGAGTTCTCCGACCGGGTCGCTGAGCTCGACGCTCGCGCAGCGCGCCTCGCTACCGTCGAGACGGAGCTCGAGGAACGCGAGCGCCGGCTGGCCGAGCAGCTCGCAGCGCTCAAGGAGCAGCAGAAGTCGCTTGGGGAGGCGGAGTCGAAGGTCGTGCGTGCCGAGGCGCTCGCGGCCAGGCACGACGAGCAGATCCAGGCCAAGATCCAGGAGCTCAAGAACGCCGACCGCGAGCGCGCCAAGGCCGCCCAGGAGCTGACCAAGCAGGCAGCGGCGCTCAACGCCCGCGACGCGAAGCTGGCGAGAGCAGAGGCGGCGCTCACGACGAAGACGAAGGAGCTCGACGCCCGAGCCCAGGCCCGGGAGCGGGCGCTCGACGAGCGCGACACGCCCCTCCGCGAGCGCGAGCGCGAGCTCTTCAGGCTCGAGCAGAAGCTCGGCGAGCGGGAACGCGAGCTTGCGCAGCGCGACGCGCGTATGACCGCCCGCGACGAGTCGCTGGACGCGCGCGAGCGCACTCTTGACGAGCGCGAGGAGCGCCTGCGAGCGGACGCGGACAAGCTCGAGACCGAGCTCGCAGGCAAGGACAAGGGGGGCCGCGAGACGGTCGTCCGCGAGGCAGAGCTCGACGCGCGCGAGCTGGACCTCGCCGCGCGAGAGGCCGAAGTGCATCGCCGCGAGGCCGCAATCGCCCGAGCCCAGACGGACACGACCCCGGCCCGCGACTTCACCGAGCTCGAGGCGCGGTTCGCCGTGCGAGAGCGCGAGCTGGCCGGGCGAGAGCGCGAGCTCACCGAGCGGGAACGCCAGCTGGCCGAGCGCGACTCGGAGCTCGCGAACGTCGAGACGCTCACCGGTTCGCAGAAGGAGCGGCTCGAGCGCCGTGACAAGCGCGCCGCCGCGCTCGAGGAGGAGTTGAGCGAGCGCCTCGCCGATCTCGACGGGCGCGAGGCGGCGATCGAGGCGCGGGAAGCGGCGAACGAGGCCGACGTCGAGATCAGGCTCGACAAGCTCGAGCGCAAAGAGGCGGCCCTCGCGAAGCTCGAGGAGCGCCTGAAGCAGAAGGAAGCGGAGCTAGCCCGCTACGTCGCGCAGGTCCAGGGAGCCCTGAACCGGCGCGAGGACGAGTGGTGGAAGAAAGTCACGGGCGACCCGGTCGCCTAGTGCGGGTCGATGGCCGCCGTCTACCGAGGCCCATTCGGTCGCGAGCAGGCGGAGCGGCTGCTGTGGCGCTCGGGCTTCGGTCCCCGGCCCGGCGAAGCTGAAGCGCTCGCCGCGAAGGGGCTCGACCACGTGTCCGGCACGGCCGGCGACGGAGCCGTCGCCGGACGCGGCCGCACCGAGCGATCAAGCGACTCGCGCGTAGAGCACGGCGTGGGCATCGCGCGCGACCTCTCGGAAGCCGGGTGTTGTCGTCAGCCGCCGCTGCGCCGGGCTCCCCACGGTCACGAGCACCGCTCGGGGGGCGCGATCGAGTGCCCGCTCTCCCGAGAGCACACCTTCTAGCCAGTCGAGGTAGAGGCGCTGATCCGGCCCCGCGAAAGCGTCGATCGGGTTCGCGATCCAGACCCGGGCGCCGGCCGCGGCGAGCTGCTCGGCGGGGAGTGCGTCGGCGAGGATCGGTGTCCCGGCCGCGAGCGCCGCCGAGCGGGCCAGCAAGGCCGTGCTTGCGCCAGCCTGCGCCGGCTCGCGCACGAGCCCGAGAACGAGGAGGAGCGCCACGCTCGCCGATCCTGCCAGCACGGCAACGCGTGGTAGCCGCATGGATCTGGCGGGAAGCGGTAGCCCACGCGCCGCCGGCCCGGCGGCGAAGAGCGCGAGCCAGACACCGTTTCGCCCGGCCTGCGCCGTGAGGAGAGCCAGCCCCGCCAGGCCAGCGAGCTCCCACATGGCCGGACGCGCCCTCAGCGCAAGCGCCACGAGGCCGAGGGCCGAGACGACAAACGCCACGTCGAAGAGCGATCGAACCGAGAGTGGCGCCCAGAGGCCGGCGCCGCGGCGGGCGGCCTCGTTCGAGAGCACCCCGATGTAGTAGTCGGGTGTCTGCCAGAGGCTCGGCGTCAGGCAGAGCGCGAGCGCCGAGGACCCCAGGACCGTGACCGCCTCGGCCGGCGAGCGACGGGCTCGGCCGAGCACGAGGTAGGCCCCCGCGAGCAGGAGCCCCAAAAGCGCCCCGCCGTGGAGGTTCGACCAGAGCGCCAGCAGCGGCACGAGCAGCCAGATCCGCCGCGACGGCGCCCGCGCCTCCGACCGGAGCAGGACGACGAGCGCCGGGAAGAGCGCGAGCGAAAAGAGCTGGGCCCGCACGACGACGAAGGCCTGCAGGCAGGCAATCACGACGATCAGGAGCACAAGGGCCCGCGCAAGTTCCGGGGCGCCCGCGCGGCGCATGTCGAGCGCCAGAAGCCCGAGCGCGCACGCGACCGCGAGCACCTGCGCCAGCACGAGCCCGCGGTCGCCGGGTCCGGCCGCGAGGCCGTGGAAGACAACCTCTCCGAGCACGGGGACGTTCTGCCACCCGTCCGAGACCGCAGTTGCGAATGGCACCCCGTCCGGGATCCGACCTGTGCGAACGATCGCGCCGCCGAGCGCGACGAGCCAGCGCGCGTCCGCTCCCACCGTCGCCATGAGCGCGCACGCGGCCGTCGCAAACGCGACCGTGAGCCACGTGACGCACGCGCTCGCGAGACGACCTTGCTTGGCATCCTCCCGAGCGAAGCGAAGGGACGAGCCCCCGCCGGGGACAATGCGGAGCATTTTCCCCGGTTTACTCACCGCTCCACGGAGACGAGGCGGTCGATCCCCTCTCGTGAGGCGTAGTCGAAGCCGGGGCCGCCGTTCACGTAGTCGGCGAGCCCGTCGCGGGCGTTCAGGTAGTCGTCCCCCGGCCCGCCGTAGAGCCTGTCGATCCCCGGCCCACCCTCGATCTTGTCGTTCCCGGGCCCGCCGCGCACGATGTCGTTCCCGAAGACGCCCGAGATGATGTCGTCGCCGCCGAAGCCGCAGATGACGTCAGGCCCAGGGGTTCCCAGCAGGGCGTCCGGCCCGGGCGTGCCCTTGATGGTGCACGGCCGCTCGCCCGCCGGCCGCGACTGGGCGGCCGACGGGATCAGAGCGGCCGCGACGAGAACGACCGAAGCTCGCAGGACGAGCTTCACAGCGCTCCGACGATCGAGCTGATCATTCCCTGGGCGGACCCAGAAAGCAGCGAGAAGGCCAGGATGATCGCGGGGGTGATGACCGCGAGGATGACCGCGTACTCCGTCATCGTCTGCCCTTCCTCACGCATGGTCGACATGACTCACCCCCTCCCTAGAAGAACTTGCTGAGGTTGAGGAACGCCGGCCCGAGGATGACGATGAACATGGCCGGGAAGATGAAGAGAACTGTTGGGAAGAGCATCTTGATCGGCGCCTTCATCGCCTTCTCCTCAGCCGCCGACTGGCGCCGCAGCCGGGTGTCCGCCGCCTGCACGCGCAGGATCCGCCCGAGCGAGATGCCGAGCTGGTCGGCCTGGATGATCGACCGGGTGAAGGCAGAGATCTCCGGGACGGCGAGACGCTCGGCCATCTTCTTGAGCGCGTTCTCGCGGCTCTCGCCGATCCGCACCTCGCCGAGCATGACTGCGAACTCCTCGACTAGGGGCCCGTCCATGTGCTCGGCGAGCTTCGCGATTGCGCCGTCGAACCCCATGCCCGCCTCGACCGAGACCGCGAGGAGGTCGAGCGCGTCGGGGAGCTCGGCGCGGATGCTGTCCCGGCGGGAGCGAGCGCGCATTGTCACGATCGAGTCGGGGGCGAAGAAGCCCATCAGCGCGAAGACGAGGCCGAAGAGGACCGATCCGCCCGCACTCTTTCCGGCAACGGCCCCGACGGCTATGCCGACGGGGACACCGGCGCCGGCAAGGAGCACCTTCGTCGCAAGAAATGCCGTCGGCGAGACCGTGCGTCCGAGGCCGGCGGCGAGGAGCTTGAGGCTCACCGACTCGACCGTCGCCCTCGGCGAGACCCGGAGCACGGTCCTGGCGAGCGAGATCAAGAACGGCTGGAGTGCGCGCCTGCGGAAGTCCTCCTGCCCTGGCAGGGCGGCGCGCCCCCGGACGCGCCCGTAGTTCGCCGCGCGCCGGAGCGAGCCGGCCCGTTCGCGCGCGGGGAGAGTGACGACCTCTGCGACCAGGAAGGCAGCGAGGCCGAGGGTGGCGACTCCGAGAAGAAGAATGAGCATGACCTAACCCTTGAAGGAGACGATTCGCTTGAGGATGAAGGAGCCGAACGCCATCATCCCCAGGCCCAGGAAGATGAGCTTGTGGCCGGTCGAGCTCTGGTAGAGGGGCTGCATGTACTCCGAGTTCACGAGCGTCACGAGGAGCGCGATGAAGAACGGCAGCGCGATGAGGACGTAGGCCGAGGCCCGCCCCATCGCCGTCAAGCCCTTGATCTTCCGCGCGAACTGCTGGCGGTTGCGCACGGTCTCGGCGACCATGTCGAAGAGCCCGGCGAGGCTGCCGCCCACGGTGCGCTGGATGTTCACCGCGCTGATGACGAACTCGAGGTTGCTCGAGCCGATCCGCTCGGCCATATCCGAAAGGGCCTCCTCCATCCCCCGCCCGAGCTGCGTCTCGGTGAGGACCCGCTTGAACTCCTTCGCGGCCGGGTCGACGCCCTCGTCCACCACCGTCTGAATCCCCTGCCGGAAGGAGTGGCCGGCCTTGAGGGACGCCGCCATCGTCACGAGAAGGTCGGGGAGCTGGTTCTCGAAGGCCTTGAGCCGCCGGCGCGCCTTGAAGGAGGCGAAGCCGTACGGGAGCCAGGCCCCGCCGATCATCGCGGCGAGAATCGCGACGCTCGACACCCCGGCGACCGCCGCGGCGAAGCCGAAGAAGAGGCCGGCGCCGGCGATGATGTAGACGAACTCGACCGTCCGCAGCGGCAGATCGGCGCGCGCAAGCCGCTGCTCGAGCCGGAGCCAGAAGCGCTTGCGCCCGAGGGCGCGCTCCGTGGCATGGAAGAGCGCAGCCGCCGCGGCGAGGCGCTGGCGGTCCGCCCGCCGGCGCGACTGCCGCCGCTTCTCGCCGACGTGCGGCTGGATCCGCGCACGCACCCAGGAGCCCTTCGGCCGGGTGAGCCCGAGCAGCGCGGCGACGAGCACGATCAGCCCGATCCCGAAAGCGAAGGCCTTCGGCCCCCACGACGTCTGGAAGAGCTGCTTCGGCAGGAGCTTCGACGGCCCAGGCCGCGAGACCGTGACCGAAGTTCCAGGCATCCGCGCGTCAGTCGTCGCGGACTCGCCGCCGGCCGTCGCCTCGAGATGGAGGAGCTCGCCGGGCCTGGCCGCGGTGACGTACTCGAGCTGCCAGGTTCGCCGGAGCTCCGCCGCGAGCGAGTTGTAGACCGAGCCGAGCGCCGCGCTCGAGGCGGCGCCGAAATAGCGTCCGCCGGTCGCCTCGGCGATCTGCCGGAGCGGCTCAGGCGAGAACTGGGGACCCTCGATCGCGATCGGGTAGACGGCGACGCCGGCCTGCCGGGCCGCCGCGACCGCGTCCTCGAGCGTGGCCTTGCTCGAGACGTCACGGCCGTCGGTGAGAACGATGAGCACCCGGCCTGGAAGCAGCTCGGACGCAAGCGCGTGCGCCGCGAGGACGACGGCGTCGTAGAGCGCCGTCCCGGGCATGTCGCCGATGGCGAGCGTCCGCAGGGCGGTGTCGGCGTCGATCGTCGACGTCGAGAAGCCGGTGAGCTGCTCGGCGGCACTCCCGAACGTCACGACGGCGATGCGGTCGGCGGAAGGCTTCGCCTGGAGAAACGCCCGCGCCGCAGATGTCGCGTCCGCGAGCGCCTTCCCTTGCATCGATCGCGAGCTGTCAACGGCGAGCACGACGCTCGTGAAGCGCGCGAGGTTCTGCGCCGAGAAGCCCGCCACCGGCTGCCCGTTCTCGGTTAGCTCCGGCGGCGGCGCGGAGATGGTAGGCGCCACGACCAGCGCGTGGACGACCGGGTAGCCGGCCACGTCGACACCCCGGATCTCGACGCCGGCGCTGGCCGCCGGGACGGCGGCTAGCGCCCAGATAGTGAGCAGGATGCGCAGCATCCTGCTCACTGGAAGCCGCCGTAGGTCGCGGCGGCAAAGACAGGCCGGAAGGTCGCCTCCTCATGCTCGAAGAAGTTCGGCGCGAGGACGACCCCGTTCGCCGCGATCTTTTCGAGGAAGTGTGGCTTGAGGCCGGAGCAGCCGAGCGGAGAGAGAAGGCGCATCCCGTGCGTCGCGGCGGCCGTCTCCTCGTCGGGCGGCTTCGCCACGAAGATGTCCTGGAGCGTGATCACGTCGGACTCCATGCGGAGCACCTCAGTGACGTGGCTGATCCGGCGGGAACCGTCGACGAGGCGCGTGATCTGGATGAGCAGGTCGAACGCGCTCGCTACCTGCTCGCGGATGGCGCGGAGCGGCAGGTCGACTCCCGCGGTGAGGACGAGCGTCTCCATGCGGGCGAGCGCGTCGCGCGGCGAGTTCGCATGGATCGTCGTCAGCGAGCCCTCGTGGCCCGTGTTCATGGCCTGGAGCATGTCCAGCGTCTCCGCGCCGCGGACCTCGCCGACGATGATCCGGTCGGGCCGCATGCGCAGGGCGTTCCGGACGAGCTCGCGGATCTTGACTTCGCCCTGGCCCTCGATGTTGGCCGGGCGCGACTCGAGCGTGATCACGTGCTCCTGCTGGAGCTGGAGCTCGGCCGCGTCCTCGATCGTGACGATGCGCTCGTCGCCGGGGATGTACGCAGAGAGGGCGTTTAGGAGCGTCGTCTTGCCCGTGCCCGTGCCGCCCGCGATGAGCACGTTGAGCTTCCCGCGCACGCAGGCCGAGAGGAAGTGCGCGGACTTGGCGGTGAGCGACCCGAAGGTGATCAGGTCGTCCATCGTGTACGGGTCGCGCGCGAACTTCCGGATCGTCAGCGCCGGGCCCCTGAGCGCGAGCGGCGGGATGATCGCGTTGACGCGGCTCCCGTCCGGGAGGCGCGCGTCCACCATCGGCGAGGCTTCGTCCACGCGCCTGCCGACCTGGGAGACGATCTTGTCGATGATGCGCAGGAGGTGAGCGTTGTCGACGAACGCCGACGACGTCTTCTCGATCTTCCCGGACCGCTCGATGTAGATCCGGTCGAAGGCGTTGACCATGATCTCTGTGACGGAGTCGTCGCGGAGAAGCGGCTCCAGCGGCCCGTAGCCCAGGATGTCGTCGGTGATCTCGCGGACGATCTGGCGCCGCTCGTCGCGGGTGAGGGGCGTCCGGTCGAGGGCTAGCTGCTCGGTGACCGCGCGGAGGACACGCTCGGCAAGATCCTCGGTCGTCTCGGCCGAGAAGAGCTGCGGGCCGATCTTCGCGATGACGGCGTGATGGATGCGCGTCTTGAGCTCGGCGTAAGGGTCGGAGGCGCGCGGCGCGCGCGCCTCCCGGGTCTGCGGCGCCGAGACCAGCGGCGGCGCCGTCGCCTCGGCCAGCCTGGTGACCGAGCCGCTTCCGTTGGTGGTCTTGAGGCGGTCGGAGAGACCCATGCCTAGCTCCGCCCGATCAGGCGCTTGCGCTTCGCCGGTGCGGCGCCGGCGACGGTTTCGACCGGGGCGAGGGCCTTCGCCATCTCCGCGACCGCGCAGGCGTATTCCGACTTCGGCTCGGCGACGACCGCCGGCGCGCCCCGGTTGACCGAGAGCGGCACGGCTCGATCGCTCGGCACCGCGAAGCGAATCTTCACGTCGAGCGCGCCCTCGACCTCACTCGGCTTCATCCCCACCTTCGAGTTGGCCCGGTTCAAGACGATCCGGATCCGGTCCATCGGGAAGGAAAGGAGCTCGAGCGTCTGGAGCGAGAGCCGGACGTTCTTGAGCGTCGGGATGTCGAGCCCGCAGATGACGAGGAGTTCGTCGGTGCGGTCGAGCGTCGCGAGCATCGGCCCGTGGAAGAAGGGCGACGTGTCCACGACGATCACGTCGAAGGACTCGCGCGCCACCTCGAGGAGCCTCGCCAGCTTCGTCTCCGTGACAAGCTCCGCGTCCTCGGGCCGGAGCGGCGCCGGGAGGATCTCGAGCCCGGACGAGTGCCGGGTCGTGTAGCCGGCGAGCTTCTCCGAGTCGAGCTCGCCCGGGGCGACGACGAGGTCGTAGATCGTCTTGTCGGGCTCGATCCCGAGCATGATCGCGGCGTCGCCGAACTGGAGGTCGAGGTCGAGGAGCAGCGTGCGCTTCCCCTCGTTCTTCGCGAGCGCGGCGGCGAGGTTCGTCGCCAGCACGGTCTTGCCCGTGCCGCCCTTGGGCGAGAAGACCGTGACGATCCGCCCGCGGCGGCTGTGCCCGGTCTGCGCTTTGCGGCCGGAGTGGCCCGCCTTCCGAACGGCGAAGACGACGTTTTCCGCCAGCTGCGGCAACAGGAGGACGTCGGCGACGTCCGCCGCGAGCGCCTCCTCGAGGAGGGCCGTGGCCTCGCCCGAGGCGAGGAGGATGATCGGCGCTTGCGTGTGTGCGCGGATGGCCGCGAGCTCGTTCGCAGGGAGCGACGAGCCCCGCGTGCCGTGGAGGACGACGCCGAGGTGCCCGCCGGTGAGGACGGCGGCGGCTTCGCGCACCTGCTCGGCGGCGCCCACGAGGTCGACCTCGACGTGCCGCTCGAGCGCGTCGCAGAGGTCGGCGAGCCCTTCGCACGCGCCCGTGACGAAGACACGCACCTGCTCGCGGGTCGTGACGGGGGACAGTGTTTCGAGGCTAGCCATTGGTGTTCCCTCCGCTGTTCGTGAGAAGGCTCTTCGCGGCGGCGATGACCGCCTGGATCTGCTCCGGCTTGAGGCCGTCGAGGAGGAGCGTCTGGGCGTCCTCGATGGTCTGCGGGCTGTCTGCGGGATCCGAGGTGGGTCGGAGCTCGAGCGACCACTCGCCGTTCTGCATGAGCCAGAAGAGCTTCTGCGCCTGGCTGTCGGTGAGGGCGAGGACGACCGCGATGGACGTCCCGGTCGGTCCGCTCGTGATCTTCGCCACGTCGCCTGCGTTGCCCGCAGGCTTGAGCACGAGGATGTCGCGGAGGATCGTCCGCGAGTAGTGGCTCTGGGCACTCTCGGGAACGTTCCAGCTGCCGACCACGTCCACCTTGTCCCCGGCCAGGAGGATTCCGGCGAGGAGCTGCTGCTTGTCTCCCGGGACGGCGACTGCACGCTCGTTGCCGGAGATCTGGGCGCGGATGCCCTTCTCCTGCTGGGTCGCGAAGCGCCGCGTCGTCACCTGCTCGCCCGCGTATACCGGGTCAACCGCGATCAGCCTGGCGATCTGATCCGGGCTCGCGATCGCGCCCGGCGCGACGTTGCGCGTCGCGATCTCCTCCGACTTCAACATCCCCTTGCCAACCACGTCGGCGCCGGCGGTCCCGGCCGGGATGTCACGCGCCGCAACCCACACCTTCACGGTGCTCTCGCTGTGCTGGACGCTCTTGCGGTAGTTGGAGACGTAGAAGCTGACCAGCAGGGCCGCGATCAGCGCGAGGCCTACCGCGAGTCCGATGTTACGAATGCGATGAGTCATTTCACCAGTTCTTTCTCTCGGTTTTCTTCCTAGTCGACGAGCTCGACGACGTGAGCGCCGTAGTCCTTGTCTGATCCAGAGTCGCTTATAATCCCGTCCCAGGTGATACTTTCGAAATCTCCATAGAGATAGGCGTTCTGGCTTCCGTTGATGGTGTAGCCGGTAAGACGGAAGCCGACGAATCCGACGACGTGATATTCGAGATTCGCTCCGTTGCCGATGACCTCTCGGTAAATGGGGAGAAGAATGACCTGGCCGATGCGCGTGTTCAGCGCGTTCTGAATCGTCGACGAGTTGAACCTCGCGCCGGGATCAGAGAAGTACCAGTCGATCGGCATGTAGCCCGAGTAGCCGTACTGGATCCAGCTCGCGATCGTCGGCGGGCTCGTGCCGCCCTGGGAGCCGTCGATGTTGATCACCCTGAAGGCGCCGGGGCCCACCCGCTGCAGCCCGAGATCGGTCGCCTGGTTGAAGCAGGGGCAGCCGCCGCCGGAGATCAGCGGGTGGCGCTCGTCCACGCCGAAGGGCGCCGCCCAGCGGGCGGCCCCGGCGACGCCGGCCCTGGCCTTGGCAGTCGCGTCGACGGTGATCGAGTTGATTCCGAAGATGCGGGCGAAGAAGCCTGGAGCAGGACGGCGCGCCGTGACCGCGATGGTGTCGTTCGTCCGCTCAGTCGTCGAGAACGAGATGTCCGCGCCAAGGACCCCGCCGCCGTTCTTGTCCGAATACGAAAGCGCAAGCGACTGCGCCTGCGACGTGTTGCCGGGAAGCGCCTGGGCGCCGGCGAGCGCTGCAGAGTCCGCAGCCTGCTGTACCGCGCGATCGGCCCGGTACCAGGAGCCGACGTCGAGGACGGCCGCCGCCATTCCGAGGATGACGGTCAGGAAGAGGACGACCAGGACCGTCGACTGGCCGCGGTCGTTGCGAAGCCGCGTCATTCGACGCGCTCCGTCGTCGAGCTCGTCAGGTTGCCAGAAGAGACGACCAGCCCGAGCAGGCTGATCGAATAGGGGTACGAGGCAGTCACGGTGACATCCGAGCCCTGCTGCCACGCCGAGGCGACGGTGACGGAGAGCTGCGACTGGTCGATGTTCGCCGCGGAGGAGCGCACCGCGCTCACGGTCGTGCCGGTCGGATCGCTCGCGTGGCGTGAGACCGCGGCCTTACGCGCACCGGCGCGCACTGCATCGGTGACCGTCACGTACTGGTTGAAGACGATCCCGAACTGGAGGATGCCGAAGAGCAGGAGCGCCAGGATAGGCAGGACGAGTGCGAACTCGGTCACGGCCTGCCCTTGCTGATTCCTCAGCGAAAGCTTGTTGGTTGCGGCTCCCATTTCCTCTGTCCTTCTGGTGGAGGGGGGCGGACCCTTCTTGCGACTTGAAGGGCCCGCCCACGCCATGTCTCTGTGCTTCCTAGAGCTTCCCGACGACGTTGGTGATCGCGCCGCTGATTCCGCCGGAAAGGGCGGTCAGGGCGAGCACGACACCGAGCGTGATGACGGCGAGAACGACGCCGTACTCCGCCATCGTCTGGCCTTCCTCGCGCTTGAAGAATGCAAAGAGCTTCGTCACCTTGTTCACCTCCTTCTTATGGTTCCTAGAGACTCCCGACGACGGTGTTGATCGCGCCGCTGATGCCGCCGGAAAGAGCGGTCAGCGCGACCACGACGCCGAGCGTGATGATGGCGAGAACGACGCCGTACTCCGCCATCGTCTGGCCCTCTTCGCGCCTGAAGAGCGTAAAGAGCTTCGTCACGTTGTTCACCTCCCCCCATGAACTGGAGCACACCGGCCACGCGCCGACGACTGGAAAGCGCTCAGGCTTGAGGGGCGAGCAATATGCACTGCGATCGAGCCAGTTGATTCGGCGAGCGAGTACGCGGGTCACGTCGAGTCGATACCTCCAGAACACTCGGCGTGACCGCTCCGCCGTGGTGGCTCAATTGGGCGGATGATGTGCGAGGAGACGTCGGTCGGGAATCCCCCAGCGTGGTGATTTGAATCACATTTCTGGTGATTTGCCCCGTGACGCAACCTCTTGGGGGACGCCTGCGCACGAGGAGCGGCGCAATAGTGCGACCAGGCCGTCCGAAGCGGCGGCGGATCGTATGAAACCGCGCCGGATGGGCGGCAACGGCGCCCGACGTGGAGCGAGGCGCATGCAGAAGCGAAAGCTCTTCGAGCGGCGGCTGTTCGGCCGCCTCGTGCTCACCTAGCTCGGAGAGGTTCCCGGTCGGGCGCGGCCAGGCGCGGCCGCGTTCTCGGAGCGATCGGGGGCTCGGCCGGCCCGCGCCGCCCTCGACCCCTGGGAACGGAGGGGGCGGTGCGGGCTCCGGCCGGAAGGCAGGGGCGAAGCGCCCCCCTTGGCTAGGCCTTGCGAGCTTCGGCGAGACGCCTCTGCAGCTCGGCCTCAGGGAAGTTGCGAAGCTTCGCCCTTAGTACATGCGCAGTCATTTCCGGTAGCCGCCTTTCCGGTCGGAGGGATTCTCCGAGCGTGCGCGCTCACGGCGCCGAGCGGTATCCCCCGAAAAGTTAGACGGCGCCCTCGATCGCGTGAAGCGTCCAGGCCGGACCGAGGCGGACGAGGTGCCCGTCGGGGTCGGTGACGTCGTAGACGTCCTTTCCGAAGCGCGTGCGCACCTGCCGCCCCTGGATCCCTCGAGCGGACAGCTCCCGGATCTCCCGGTCGAGGTCGTCGGCGGCGAGCTCGAGGCGCGTGCTCCCTCCTTCCTCGCGGCCCCGGTCGGGGTCCCAGGTGAGGACGAGGAACGCGCGCTGCTCCAGGACGAAGAAGGCGCTGTGCGCGTTCGCGCCCTCATCGTAGGCGGCCTGGGGTCCGTAGCCGAGCAGGCGCGAGTAGAAGTCGACCGCGCGGTCGAGATCGGTGACGTAGAGGTGGACGGCCGTGACGCGACCCACGAGCTCTTACCCTGCGGGCAAAAGCTCGACGAAAGGAAACACCGGCAACGGCTGTCCTACTTTGCCTCTTTGGGCTTCCCCCGCGCAGCGGGGGAAGCCTTGCGCTTCGTGCGCGCCTTCTTCTTGCGCTGGCGGTCGTTCTGCCAGCGAACGATTGCCCTGTCTCCGCGACCCATGAGGCCCCGCACTCTAGCGCGGCCAATCCGATCGCGCACGGGCCACGAATTTCCCATCGGCGGGGAGGACGATCTCCCGGATCCTCGCCGGCCGGGACTCGTCGCTCCCCCCTCCAGGTTCGGGGTAGGGGCGAGGCACGCCTCGCCCCTACCCGCGCGCTCCCGTTAATCTCCCGCACGTGCCGCTCGAGCCAAGCCGAACCGTCGCCGAGCTCCACGAGCTCCATCAGCTCACCGGAGACGCCGACGGCGCCCAGCGCGTCTGCTGGACCGAGGTGTGGGCCCGCGCGCGCGAGTGGATGCGCGGGAAGCTGGCCGCACTGCCGGTCGAGGTCGAGGTGGACGAGGCCGGGAACCAGTGGGCGACTCTCGCGGGCGACTCCGAGCGCGCCGTCCTGATCGGCGGGCACATCGACTCGGTCCCGAACGGTGGCTGGCTCGACGGCTGCCTCAACGTCCTCGCCGGCCTCGAGGTGCTGCGGCGAATCGCGACGGACGGGCGACTGCCCGTGACCGTGCGCCTCGTCGACTGGGCCGACGAGGAGGGGGCCAGATTCGGTCGAAGCCTCTTCGGCTCGAGCGCCTGCTCCGGGACGTTGAACCCCGACGAACTGCGCGGCCTCTCGGACCGCGACGGCATCCCGCTTCCTGACGCCCTCGCCGCGTGGGGCGTCGACCTCGACCGGGCGAGGGAGTGCGGCCGGCAGCTCGCCACGGCCGCGGCCTACCTCGAGCTGCACATCGAGCAGGGCCCGGTGCTCGAAAGCCTCGGCCTTCCGCTGGGCGTCGTGCTCGGGACGGTGGGCGTCGAGCGCTACCGGATCCGCTTCACCGGCCAGTCCGCGCACGCCGGCTCGACCCCGATGGACAAGCGCCGTGATGCATTCGGCGCCGCCGCCAAGCTCGGACTCGAGATCCGCGAGATCGCGAAGCGACACGGCGGCGTCTGCACCGTCGGGAGCTGCATCACTCGGCCGGGGATCGTCACCGCCGTCGTCGGCGAGTGCGAGATCACCCTCGACCAGCGCCACCTCGACGCGAACACGCTGGCCCGTATGCTCGCTGAAGCGAAGGACGCCGGCCGGCAGATCGCCGGCGTCGAGAAGGTCGAGGTCGAGTGGGAGCGGATCTGGCAGATCCACCCGATCCCCTTCGACCTCGCGCTCGTCGAGCTCGCCGACGAGGCGATCCGCGAGGTCGCAGGCGCCTCGCACCGCCTCCCGAGCGGCCCGCTGCATGACGCCGCCGAGGTCTCCCGTGCCGGTGTCCCGACGGTGATGGTCTTCGTCCAGAGCCTGCGCGGTCTCTCGCACACGAGGCTCGAGGACACGAGGCCGGAGCATCTCGAGCTCTCGGTCCGCGCGCTCGACCGGCTCGCGTCGAAGACGATCGAGCGCGTCGCGGCCGGCGAAACCTAGCTGCGGGCGGGCCGGCGGGCTGGTAAGAGCTGTCACACCTCGGCGGAGAATCGACACGGTTCCGTGCGCCCCAGGCGCGGATTTCGGCGGTATTGTGAATCGTGGGGACCTTGGCCCCACCCTGGGTGGGGGTATGCCCGAGTGGCGCGGGCGGGCGGGCGCTCTACCTCAGCAAGCGTCACAGCGGGGCTTCCCCTGCCAGCGCACGACGCCCTCGCGCGCGGCGACCCCGGCGATCACGAGCGCCGCCGCGAGGTCGGCCCACCACCAGCCGAAGAGCGCGTTCGCCCCGAGGCCGGCGAGGAGCGCGACCGACAGGTAGGCGCAGACGATGTTCTGTGCTCCGTCGCTCACTGTCGCGCGCGAGCCGAGTCGGGCGCCGAGCTGCGCCTTCGTGCGCGCGAGCAGCGGCATCGTCGGCGCGGTGAAGGCCGCGAGCCGAAGCCGACCCAGCTACCGTCGGGCTCCACGGCGCCCGCGAACGTGCGGGCGGCTTCCGCGGCGACGTAGGCCGCGAGCAGGAAGAAGCTGCCGCCGATGAGCCTCTGAGCCCGCCGCTCGATCCGCGGCCGAGCCCGCCCGGAGCCCGCCGAAGCGCCAGACGACCACGAGCCCGGCGAAGGCTTCGATCAGGCTGTCGGCACCGAAGCCCAGCGGGACGGACGAGGCGGCGATGCCCGCCCCGAGCGCGATCGCAAACTGGACGACGTGCCACGCGATGCCGCCCCAGGCAAGCAGCCTCGCCCGGCGGACAAGCTCGAGCCGCTCTCCCGGCACGGCGTCGGAGCGCGGCAGAGACGCAACGAGCACGAGAGGGCTCTCCACGGCTCGAGCTACCTTGACTCTTGATTTTGTCTAACCTAACTTCTCTTTCGCTCCATCGAAAACTCTTTTTTTGACGAATTTGGGAGGTGCTCGTCCCCGCAGCACCGATGAGCTCACCGGAGAGCGACGCCGTTCCGCACACGGTCGGTCCGGAGGACGTCCTCCCGGGCGAGGCCAAGGTGCTCGAGGCGGCGCAGCGCTCGCTGAGCGGAGAGCGCCGGGGCCTGCGGGCCCTCTGGCCGTTCCTCGGCCCGGCATTTATCGCCTCGGTCGCGTACGTCGATCCCGGGAACTTCGCCACAAACGTCGCCGGAGGCGCGCGGTACGGCTATCTCCTCCTCTGGGTCGTCCTCGCGGCGAACCTCATGGCCATGCTCATCCAGTCGATGAGTGCGAAGCTAGGCATCGCGACGGGCCTCAACCTCCCCGAGGTCTGCCGCGAGCGCTTCCCACGTCCGCTCACGATCGGGCTCTGGCTCCAGGCCGAGGGGATCGCCATGGCGACGGACCTCGCTGAGTTCATCGGCGCGGCGCTCGGGCTCAATCTCCTCTTCGGAATCCCGCTCTTCCCGGCCGGGCTCATCACCGGCCTCATCGCGTTCCTCATCCTCGGCCTCCAGGCCCGTGGCTTCCGGCAGCTCGAAGCGGTCATCGTCGGTCTCGTCGGCGTCATCGTCGCCGGCTTCGCCTTCCAGGTCATCCAGGCGGATGCCTCGGCGACCGGCGTGCTCACGGGGCTCGTCCGGCCCCGCTTCGCCGACACGCAGAGCATCCTCCTCTCGGCCGGGATCCTCGGCGCCACCGTCATGCCCCACGTCATCTACCTGCACTCGGCCCTGACCCAGAGGCGTGTCGTCGGCGTGAACGAGGCGGAGCGGCGGAAGATCTTCCGGTTCGAGCTCGTGGACGTCGTCATCGCCATGTCGATCGCGGGCGTGATCAACATCAGCATGCTCGTGATGGCCGCAGGCGTCTTCCACTCGCGTGGCCTCACGGGGATCAACGACCTCGACGAGGTCTACCGCGGGCTCGGCTCGCTCGTCGGCGCGCACGCGAACGTCTTCTTCGGGGTCGCGCTTCTCGCCTCCGGCCTTTCGTCGTCCTCGGTGGGGACGATGGCCGGCCAGGTGGTCATGCAGGGCTTCATCCGCAGACGCATCCCGCTCTTCCTCCGGCGCGGGATCACGATGGTGCCCGCACTCGCCGTCCTCGCGATCGGCGTCAACCCCTCGAGGGCGCTCGTGCTCTCCCAGGTCGTGCTCTCGTTCGGGATCCCGTTCGCGCTCATCCCGCTTCTGGCCTTCTGCCGGGACCGGACGCTGATGGGCTCGCTCGTGAACCGGCGGACGACGACAGCCGTCGCGACCGTGGTCGTCGGCGTCATCGTGACGCTCAACGTCTTCTTGCTCTACCGCACGATCGCCTGACGCTTCCGTCCTCCAGGTGCCGGCCGTTCGACGATGTGACAAAACACGGTCGTCGGTCGCGAGAGGACGCGGGCTGGCGAAACTTGTCCCCGTGCCAGACCCCTGGCTCTTGCGGCGACGTGGTTCGGCAGGTCAGCTAGGCGGGCAGGAGCGAGGAGCTGGGCGCGGCGGCGAGCCCGCGCTGGCGCGCCAGCACCTCGAGGACTGCGACCGTGTCCGCTACAGGCACGTCCTCGAGGAACTCCTCCCGCGAGCGCGCCTCGAAAGACGCGAGAACGAGCGAGACGGCGCCGGCGTAGAGCTCCAGGTCGCGCGCGGCCAGGCCCGCGAGCGCGTCCGCGACCGCCGTCGGGAAGAGCTCCTCGGGCTCGAGCCGAAGGGTCTCCGCGATCCGGCCGGCCTCCCTGTCCTCGCCGAGCACGAGCAGCGCGAGCACGGCCGCGTAGCGCCCGATCGGCGACTCGCCGGCGGCCGGCCCCTGTGCAAGCGCCCACCCGGCGTCCTCGACGGCCTCATCCCAGTCGCGGGCGAGCAGGCGCGACTTGAGCGTCGCGATCAGCCGGCCCCAGCTCCCGAGCGGCGCGTCGGCGAAGCTCTCGCGGTAGCGCGCGGCGGCTTCGCGGAGCCACCCGGCCGTTTCTTCGCTCCAGCCCTTCTCCATCAGCAGGCTGAGCCCGGCGGCCCACGCGGCATTCGCGACACGCGTTAGCTGCCGCTGGCGCGCGTCGGGCTCGTCCGGCAGGCGCGAGAGCCCGTCCCGGTGGCGCTCCTCCGCTCGCTCGGCGAGCGCGCTCCACTCCATACCGAGGAAGGGTACGCGGCCCCGAGCGTTCAGCGCTACGCTGAGAGCGGCGGGAGGGTCGTTGCCGCAGGCGGCTCTCCCGCTGTTTTCGCGCCCGCTATCGTCACGGCGATGGCCCGGCCCCTACGCGACGTCTACCTCGTCGACGGCGTGCGCACGCCTTTCGGCAGAGCCGGCCCCCAGGGGCTCTTCTGGCACACGCGCGCCGACGATCTGGCGGCACGAACGATCCGGGAGCTCCTGGGCAGGAACCCGAGCCTCCCGCCCGAGCGGATCGACGACGTCGTCCTCGCCGCGACCGCTCAGGTCGGCGACACGGGCCTCACGCTCGGGCGCAACGCGGCGCTCCTCGCCGGGCTCCCGGTCACCGTACCCGGCTTCGCCGTCGACCGCATGTGCGCCGGGGCGCTCACGGCGATCACGAGCGCCGCCGGTGAGATCGTCTGGGGCGCCGCCGAGGTCGTTGTCGCGGGCGGCGCCGAGCACATGGGCCGCCACCCGATGGCCGAAGAGGTGGACTTCAACCCCCGCTACGTTGCCGAGCGACTGGTCGACCCCTCGGCCGTGACGATGGGCGCGACGGCCGAGAACCTCCACGACCGCTTCCCGCACCTGACGAGGGAGGCGGCCGACCGCTACGCCGTCGAGTCGCAGCGCCGCGCCACCCTGGCGTGGGAGAACGGGATCATGCGCGCGACCGTCTTTCCGCTCACCGTCTGGAGCGCGAGCGGCTGGGTCCTCGCCGAGCGCGACGAGTTCCTTCGCCCCGACACGACGACCGAGGCGCTCGCGAAGCTGCACACCTCCTTTCGCCCCGGAGGCCGCGTTACCGCCGGCAACTCGGCCGGCCTCACCGACGGCGCTGCCGCCTGCCTGCTCGCCTCCGGCGAGGCCTGCGAGGAGCTCGGCCTCGAGCCGCGCCTTCGTCTCGCCGGCTTCGCCTACGCGGGCGTCGAGCCCGAGCTCATGGGCCTCGGGCCAGTGCCGGCGACGCGCAAGGCGCTCGCGCAGACCGGCCTCACGCTCGACGACATCGGCCTCTTCGAGCTGAACGAGCCCTTCGCCGTCCAGGTGCTCTCCTGGTGCGACGAGCTCGGCGTCTCTCCCGACGACCCGCGCCTGAACCCGAACGGGGGCGCCATCGCCTGCGGCCACCCACTGGCCGCGACCGGAGCGCGCCTGGCGACCCAGCTCGCCTGCGAGCTGGCCGAGCGCCCGGACGTCCGCTACGGCCTCACCGCCCTTTGCGTGGGCTTCGGCATGGGCGCCACCCTGGTGTGGGAGCGTCCTTGAGTAATCCGCGAAAAATGCTCCGCATTTTTCGCGGTGGATCTCCAGGAAAGACGCTGCGCGTCTTTCCTGGCAGAGGTTTGTCCCTTCGCTTCGCTCGGGAGGATGTTCCCCGGCGGGCCGGCCGATGAGCCGCACGGAGTTCAAGCTGAACCGGGCGCGTGACGTCGCGCTCGTCACGATCGACAACGGTGAGGGCCCGGCGAAGCCGAACGTCTTCGACGAGGCCGCACTCGCATCGCTCGCGCGGACCCTCGACGAGGTCGAAAGGGGAGACTTCGCGGCGCTCCTCATCACCGGCAAGCCGTACTCCTTCTCAGCCGGAGCGGACCTCGACGAGTTTCCGGAGCTGATCGAGCCCGGCCGGTCAGCTGCAGGCGCGCGCGCCGGGCACGAGCTTTTCGGCCGCATCCTCCGGCTCTCGATCCCCACGCTTGCCGCGATCAACGGCGTCTGCGTCGGCGGCGGGCTCGAGCTCGCCCTCTTCTGCCGGTACAGGACGATCTCGACCGCCGTCCGCCACTTCGGCTTCCCGGAGTGCTTCCTCGGGCTCGTCCCCTCCTGGGGCGGGACGCAGCTCGCGCCGCGCGTCGTCGGGCCGAAGACAGCCCTCGAGGTGGTCGTCTTCAACCCGATGCGCCAGAACCGCCTGCTCACTGGCGCCAAGGCGTTCGAGCTGGGGTTCGCCGACCGGCTCTTCGGCCCTGCGATGTTCCTCGACGAGTCGCTCGCCTTTCTCTGGGAGATCGTCGCGCGTAGCGACTTCGAGCGGCCCGAGCCCGACTGGGAGGGGAGCGAGGAGCTCTTCCGCCAGGCGCGCCGCCGCCTCGACAGCCTCGTGCACGGCGCGGCCCCCGCTCCCTACCGCGCGCTCGACCTCGTGGAGGGCGCACGCACGTGGTCGCTCGAGGAGGGCTTCCGCCGCGAGCAGGAGGCGGCCGAAGAGCTCATCCCCGGCCGGCACTGCCAGGCCTCGGTCTACGCGTTCAACCTCGTCGACCGCCGCGCGAAGCGTGGCCTGGGAAGGCCGGACGCGGCGGCGCGCCCGGTCCAGAAGGTCGGCGTCGTCGGCGCCGGCCTCATGGCGACGCAGATCGCCGCCCGCATCCTCGAGCGCCTGCAGGTGCCGCTCGTGATCACGGACGTCCGCCCGGAGGCCCTCGAGGAGGCCCGCGCGACGCTCGAGGACCCTCGCCGCCTCCTCCTGACGACGACCTCGTACGCGGACTTTGCCGGCTGCGACCTCATCATCGAGGCCGTCACCGAGGACACGGCCGTGAAGCGGGACGTCTTCCGGCGGCTCGAGACCGTGGTCGGGCCGGAGTGCGTCCTCGCCACGAACACCTCCGCGCTCTCCGTCACGGCGATCGCGTCCGGCCTCTCGCACCCCGGCCGCGTCGCCGGCATGCACTTCTTCAACCCGGTCGCGCTCATGCCGCTCGTCGAGATCATCCGCGCCCAGGAGACGAGCGACGACGCGCTCGCGATCGTCTTCGACGCGGCTCTCGAGCTGCGCAAGCGCCCGGTCGTCATGGGCGACGGCCCTGGCTTTGTCGTCAACCGCGTCCTCACGCGCATGCTCGCCGCCAACCTCGACGCGCTCGAGCGCGGCAACTCCTTCGACGAGGTGGACGACGCGATGCTCTCGCTCGGCCTGCCGATGGCGCCCTCGACGCTCCTCGCCCTCGTCGGCCCGAACGTCGCACTCCACGTCCTCGAGACGATGCACGCCGCCTTTCCGGAGCGCTTCCACCTCTCGGAAACGCTCGCGAGCATCGCCGCCGGCAGCGACGAGATCGTCCTGAAGACACGCGACCCGCTGCCGAAGGAGGAGATCGCCGGTGTGGCGCTCTCGGCCATGGCGGATGAGATCTCCCACCTCCTCGCCGACGGCGTCGTCGGCGACGTCGCCACGGTGGACACCTGCCTCATCCTCGGGGCCGGCTTCCCGTTCTTCCTCGGCGGCATCTCGAAGGAACTCGACGCGCGGGGCCTTGCCGTCGGCGCGAGTGCGGTATAGTGCAAAGAGCGGCGCGCACTCCGCGTGCGCACCTCCTTTCGTTTCACCCGGCAGCGCCTCCGCGCTGCGTTCATGCAAGAAGCGATAGTGCATCCGACCCTACCGTCGGAGGAAGCGAGCGGCCTGGTCGCCGCGGCCCTCCGTGCCGAAGCTTGGGCCGGCGAGCCGTTCCTCCGCCCTGACGAGGACCCGGCCGAGGCCCTCGCGCCCGGCCGCGCGCGCCGTCGGGCGCTCGACGACGGGCTGGCGGAGATCGGGATCGGCCGCCGCGCGCCCTCGCCCGAGTGGAGGGTGCGCTACGCGCTCATGCTCGGGCTCGAGCGCGTGCTCACCGACCACCCGCCCCGCCTCGCTTCCGGGACCGAGCTTCGCCGCCATCAGATCGACGCCCTCGCCGGCATGCTCACGGAGCTCATCTCGGCGCTCGAGCAGGTCGAGGTCGAGAACGGCGTCGCCGCCGTGGCCGAGGAGGAGGAGCCGGACGGCGAGGACGAGGACGGCGAGAACGGCAACGAGGGGGACGAGGAGCACGTGTCCGAGGAAGACCCCGGCGCGGTGCGCCGCTACCGCTTCCGCCACCCGACCGCCTCCGGCAAGACGATCGCCGCCGCCGGCTTCGTCGAAGCGGCGCGGACGATGGGCGTCCTCATCCTCACGCACCGGCGCCTTCTCGTCCGCCAGTTCACCGGCGACCTGACGACCGAGGGCTACGCCGGGCGGTTCCAGCCCGCCATCCTGCGCGGCCAGGAGCCGCTCAAGCCGAACCCGATCACGATCCAGACGTACGCCTGGTTCGCGCGCCACGTCGGTTCCCTGAGCCGCACGGCCTACCAGCTCGTCATCTGTGACGAGGCGCACACCGCGCTCGGCGAGAAGACGAGCGCGGCCATCCGCAGCCTGCACGAGCCGCTCTTCATCGGCATGACGGCGACGGAGCAGCTGATCGCGAAGCAGGTCTCCGACGTCTTCCCGGCCTCGGTCGACGACCTCCCGCTCGGGGACGCCGCCCGCCGCGGTCTCATCGCGCCCCTCCGCTGCCTGCGCATCCCGCCCGCGGCGGCGATCCATTCAGTCCCCATCGTCGGCGGCGACTATGACGAGGGGATGCTGGCGAAGATCCTCGACCACGACGTCATCAACCAGGCGGCCGCGAGCCTCTACCGCGCCCGCTTCGACGAGGCGCCCGGAATCGTCTACGCAGCAGGCGTCGAGCACGCCTACAACCTCGCGCGCGAGTTTCGCGCCGCCGGGATCAAAGCCGAGGCTGTGAGCGGGCGCACCCCACCGCTCCAGCTCGCCGAGACGCTCGCCGCCTACGAGCGCGGGGCGATCAACGTCCTGATCAACGCGCAGCTCCTCGCAGAGGGCTGGAACTCGCCGCGCGCGACGGTCTGCATGCACCTCGCACCGACCGCGAGCCGGCGCGTCTACCAGCAGCGGATCGGCCGCATCATGCGCATCCACCCGCGCAAGGAGGCGGGCGTCGTCGTCGACTTCGTCGACCCGGCGTCGACCCATACCGAGCGGACGATCACGCTCCACTCGCTCCTCGACGCGGACTTCTACCGGCCGGGCGCGCGAGTGACACCTGCGCCGCGCCGCCGCGTCCAGCGCCGAGCACGCCGCAAGCTCTCGCCCGCGAGCTGGCTCGTGCCCGTCACGCCCGACGTCCGCCGGCGGCTCACGGTCATCTCGCGTGAGTGGGAGCGCGTCGACCCGAGCCGCCTCGCAGACGACGAGGCGCTCGTCTGGGCCCGCTTCGCCGGACGGCAGGTCCGCTTCGACGAGCGCCAGCAGTTCGCCGAGAAGCTCGCCAGAGCGGCGCGCGAGACGCGCGAGGCCTTCCTCATGAGCTGCGCCGCCGAGAACCCGAACCGCCGACTCCGCCTCTCCGCGCTCGGCGACCGGGTCGCCGTCGCCATCGACCGTGCGAGCTTCGACGATCTCTGCACCATGGTCACGTCGGTGCCGACCTGGGACAAGGACCGGGTCCAGGGCGTTCGCATCCTCCTCCGCGCGCTAGGTGACGGGAAGGTGGCGGCGCCCGAGGACATCCTCGCCCGCTGGACGTGGCGGCTCGCGAAGGCGACCCGCAAGCTCCAGGACCGCCGCGCGAGCGCCGAGCTACCGGACGCGAAGCGGCTCCTCGGCGCGCTCACGAACTCGCGCGGCCACCGCCATGACGAGAACGCCGCCCGCCTCGTCAACGTCGCCCTCGAGCAGCCGGCGCACGTCGGTGTCGCCCTTCTTGCCTCTGCCGAGGCCTATACCCCGACCGCGACGCAGCTGATCGAGCGGGCCCGGGAGCGGCTCGGCACGATCTACGAGGTCGCGAACGCGCTCGCCGACAACCTGCCTGCGCCGAAGCAGACCGCCAAGTCCCGCCGCCGGCGGCGCAAGAAGAGGGGCCCGGCCGTCGCGGGCAACGGCCTGGGGCCGGAAGCTGCGGCCGAGGCCGGCGAGCCGTCGTCGGACGGTGCGGCGCCTGTCGCCGAGCGCGAAGCGGCGGAGTCCGAGCGCGCCGAGACGGCGTAAGACTCCGTTCAGAACCGGCCGCTACGCTGACCTCGCCGGATGGGCGTCCTCGTCGGCATCGCCTTCGTCGCCGGAATCGTCACGGCGATCTCGCCCTGCGTTCTGCCCGTGCTCCCGATCGTCTTCGCGGGGAGCGCCACCGGCTCGCGGCGGCGGCCGTACGCCGTCGTCGCCGGCCTCGTCGCCAGCTTCACCGCGTTCACGCTCGCGACGACCGCGCTCGTGCGAGCGCTCGGCCTCCCGGACGACCTCCTCCGCAATATCGCCATCGGCGTCGTCCTGGTGATGGCGCTCGCCCTCGTCTTCCCACGGCTGGCCGGGACCCTCGAGCGGCCCTTCCTGGTGCTCGGCCGCCGGCGCCCCGCCGACGCCGGCGGCGGTTTCGTCCTCGGCCTCTCGCTTGGCCTCCTCTTCACGCCGTGCGCCGGCCCGGTGATCGCGACGATCGCGACGCTGGCCGCGACGCAGCGCTTCTCAGTCGACGCCGTCCTCGTCACGCTCGCCTACGCGCTCGGTGCCGGTGCCGTCCTCCTGCCGCTTGCGATCGCGGCCCGCCGGGGCCTCGCGCTCCGCCCCCTCAAGGCGCGTGCGCCGGTCGTCCGCCGCGCGCTCGGCGTCGTGATCGCCGGCGCCGCCGTGGTCATGATCCTCGGCTACGATGCCCGCCTCGCCGCCCACGTCCCCGGCTACACGCACGCGCTCCAGGGCCTCGAGGAGAGCGCCGGCGCGCAGACGAGGCTCCTGAAGCTGCGCGGCGCGGCGCCGATCGTCCTCGTCGCGAACGGGCGGTCGATTGAGCAGACCCTTTCCGGGCTCGCGCCGCCGCCGCCCGAGGCGGAGCTGCAGGACTACGGCGAGGCGCCCGACTTCCAGAACGTCACCCTCTGGCTGAACTCGAAGCCGCTGACGCTCGGAGAGCTCCGCGGAAAGGTCGTCCTCATCGACTTCTGGACGTACTCGTGCGTCAACTGCCTGCGGACGCTCCCGCACGTCAAGGGCTGGTGGCAGACGTACAAGGGCGACGGCCTCGTCGTCGTCGGCGTCCACACGCCCGAGTTCCGGTTCGAGCACGACCCGGGGAACGTCCGACGCGCCGTCCGCGAGCTCGGCGTCACTTACCCCGTGGCGCTGGACAACGACTACGGCACGTGGAACGCCTGGGGCAACCTCTACTGGCCGGCCAAGTACTTCATCGACCGGCAGGGCCACGTCCGCTATGTCCACTTCGGCGAGGGCGACTACGGGAAGGCCGAGCAGGTGATCCGCCGGCTCCTCGCCGAGCCGGGCCTCCCGCCCCCGGTGTCGCCGGCGCTCGGAGACCAGACGCCGACCGAGCCGTTGACGCCAGAGACCTACCTCGGCTACGAGCGGCTGGCGAACTTCGCCGGCTCGTCGATCGTCCCCGACCGGGAGAGCGAGTACGAGCTCCCGGCGACGCTCCCGGAGGACGACGTCGCCTACGGCGGCCGCTGGACGGTCGAGAAGGAGCGGATCGTCGCCGGCCGCGGCGCCCGCCTGCGCCTCCACTACCGCGCGCACGACGTCTACCTCGTCCTCGGCGGATCCGGCACCGTCGAGGTGCTCGTCGACGGAAAGGCGCTCCGCACGGTGCGCGTGGCCGAGGACAAGCTCTACACGCTGGTCGAGGCGACCGGGAAAGCGGCCGACCACATGCTCGAGCTTCGCTTCTCGCCCGGGGTGGAGGCGTACGCCTCCACATTCGGGTAGACCCGACCGCGATCCTTACGGCTCGTCCCGCTCCTCGCCCTCCCGGCGGCGCTCCTCGTGCTCCTTGAGGAAGCGGGTCAGCTCCTCCGCGAGCGAGTCGCCCGAGGGCATCTCGAGCTCTTCGCCCATCGCGTCGCGCCGGCGCTCGAGCTCCTGGACGTACTGCTGCGTCTCGTCGTCGGCCGAGACGACCTGGCTCACCTGCCGCTCGTACGCATCGGCGGCGCGCTCGAGGTCAGAGAGGTCGAGCTCGGCTTGGAGGAGGGAGGCGAGCCGGCTACAGAGCGCGAGCGCGGCCCGCGGGCTCGCGATCAGCGACGCGTAGTGCGGCACGGCCGCCCACAAGCTCGCGGAGGGGAGTCCGGCACGCCGGCAGGCGTCGTGGATGACGCCGACGATCCCGGTCGGCCCTTCGTAGCGCGAGGCCGCGAGGCCGAGCTCGTCGACGAGCTTGGGGTCGGTCGCGGAGCCGGTCACGGGGGCCGGGCGCGTGTGCGGCACGTCCGCGAGGAGCGAGCCGAGCGTGACGACGAGCTCGGTGCCGACCTCTTGGGCAAGCTCGATGATCTCGCCGGTGAAGGTCCGCCAGTGCGTGTTGGGCTCGACACCGAGGAGGACGACGGCGTCGCGGCCGGCGCCCGGGATCTCCGCATGGAAGAAGGCGTTCTCCGGCCAGTCGATCCGCCGCGTCATCCCCTCCTCGAGGGCGACGTGCGGGCGAACGGCCTGGAAGTCGTAGAAGTTCTCCGGGTCGAGGCCGGCGAACCGCTCGGCGCCCCACGCTTGCGCGATCACGCTCGCCGCGAGTGAGGCCCCCTGGGCGCCGTCGTTCCACCCCCTGAAGGCGGCGATGAGCACGGGCCGGCGAAGCGCCGGGAGGCTGTCGATGCGGAGGTGCTCGCCGATGCCCGGCAGTCTACGTCCGGGCGCGGCGCTCGACGAGGAGCCAGGCGAGAGCGACCACGGCCGCGAAAACCCCCGTCGCGAGCGCGACGTGAACGAGAACGAGCCACCACGGCAGATGCGTCCGGTACTGCGTCTCGCCCACGGCCGCCTGCGCGAGCAGGAGCCCTAGCACGCCGAGGGCGAGCCGAAGCTCGGGTCGCACCGCCTCGCCGAGCCGGTAGAGCCAAACGAGGAGCAGAAGGAACCCGATCCCGAAGACGGCGCTCGCCCGGACGTGGACGTAGACGGCGTCGTGAAAGCTCCCGAAACGGCGGACGCCGACGCTGCCGGAGTGCGGGCCGGCCGCCGTCACGAACGCGCCCGTGACGACGAGGGCGAGCAGGACCGGCACAAGGGCGCCGCCGAGGAGCGCAAGGCGGGCGGGGACGGCGGACGCCGACGCTCCCCCGGCGAACCTTCTGGCGCCGAGCACGACGGCGACGGCGAGCGCGACCGCGAGGAGCGAGAGGAGGAAGTGCCCCATGACGATGAGCGGGTGGAGATCCACGAGGACGGTGATGCCGCCGAGGACGCCCTGTAGGAGGATCGTCCCCGGAAGAGCGACGGCGCCCCAGAAGAGCCATCTCGGCAGCCCGCGCACGCGCCAGGCGCCGAGGGCGGCGAGGAGCGAGACGAGGCCGACCGCGACGCCGACGCCGCGGTTCGAGAACTCGATGAGCGAGTGGAAGCTCTTCGGCGGCAGGAACGTGTCGCCGCAGCGTGGCCAGTTGGTGCAGCCGAGCCCCGAGCCGGTCAAGCGCACCGTCGCGCCCGTGACCGTGACGACGAACATCGCCGCGAGCGCGGCCCAGGCGAGCCCGACGAACGCACGCGGCGAGACGGCCGGCAGGCGAGCCCGGG
>JBGPNP010000002.1:0-31352 GCA_041487575.1 Gaiellaceae bacterium
CGTACCTGACGACTATGAGCGGTTACGTGGGCAGCTCGAGCTCGAATATGTACCCCGTCTCTTACCGGCCGAGGCCCGTAGCGGAGGCTACTTCCTAACCCCGACGCGCATGTCTGGGCGGGCGCGTCGCGGCCGCCTTGCTTCGTCGCCGCGAGGCGAGCATCTTCGTCGTCGCCGTCGGGCTGACGATCTTCTTCTGGACGAAGAACCACGTCTTCCTCCAGGGCGACAACTTCAAGAACGTCACCGAGACGATGGCGCCGTTCGCGCTCGTCGCGGCGGGCGAGGTGATGCTGCTCGTCTGCGGCGAGATCGATCTCTCGGTAGGCCGGGTCTTCGCTCTCGCCCCGGCGATCACGTGGGTCATCTCCTCGCCCGACCAGCACCACCTTCCGATCTGGATCGGCGTGCTGCTCGGGTTGCTCGTGTCCGCGGGGGTGGGGCTCGTCAACGGGGTCGTCACGACCTTCCTCCGTGTGCCGTCGTTCATCACGACGCTCGGCATGCTCTACCTCCTGAACGGGATCACGCTCCATCTCCTGTCCGGATCGCAGCAGTTCATGCCGGGCGGCAGCACGTTCCAGAACATCTTCGGGTCGCAGCCCGACCACTACGCGGGGTTCCTGAACTCGGAGTTCTACTGGGCGTTCGCGTGTGTCCTGGCCGTCCAGTTCGTGCTGACCTGGACGCGCTGGGGGCTGCACACGGTCGCGACCGGCGGAAACCTGCTCGGGGCGGCCGAGGCGGGCGTCAACGTCCGCACGATCAAGATCGGCAACTTCGTGCTCGCCAACTTTCTGGCCGGCTTCGCCGGCATCGTCGACTCGACCCGGATCACGACGATCGTCCCGCTCCAGGGCGGCCCCGACATGATGTTCTTCGCCGTCGCCGGCGCGGTCATCGGCGGGACCTCGCTCTTCGGCGGCGTCGGCACGGTGATCGGCAGCTTCATCGGCGTCGGCGTCCTGATCATCCTCCAGACGGGCTTCAGCATCCTCGGACTGAACGCGTTCACGTTCCCGATCGTCATCGGGCTCGCCATCCTCGCCTCGATGGTCGCTACGGTCCAGGTCGCCCGCGTCAGGAATCTCGGGAGGCTGCAGTGAGCACGGCCGTCGCGGACGCCCTCAGGGTCGAGGGGATCGCGAAGAGCTTCGGCGCCGTGACCGCGCTCGCCGACGTCTCGCTCCACCTCAAGCGGGGAGAGATGCTCGGCCTCATCGGCGACAACGGCGCGGGCAAGTCGACGCTGGTCAAGATCCTCGCCGGCTTCCAGCGGCCCGACTCGGGCAAGATCTTCGTCGACGGCGCAGAGGTGCAGCTCCGCTCGGTCACCCATGCCCGCCAGCTCGGGATCGACACCGTCTACCAGGATCTCGCGCTCGTCCCGAGCTTGTCCGTCTATCACAACATGTTCCTTAAGCGAGAGGTCCTGAGCGGCTTCAGGCCGTTTCGCTGGCTGAACAACCCCGAGATGCGCAGCCGGGCCCGGCGCCACATCGAGGGCATCGGCATCGGCACGCTCCGCTCGGTGAGCTCCGAGGTGGCGATGCTCTCGGGCGGCCAGCGGCAGGCAATCGCGATCGCGCGCTCCGTGTACTCGGGCGCGAAGACGCTCCTCCTAGACGAGCCCCTCGCCGCGATGGGCGCGAAGGAGGGCGAGATCATCCTCGACCTCATCCGCGATCTCAAGGAGCAGGGGCACTCGATGATCGTGGTCGCTCACAACTTCATCCACATCGTCGAGATCTGCGACCGTGTGAACCTGCTCCAGCACGGCCGCATCACGTTCGACAAGCCCGTCGCAGAGACCTCGGCCGAGGAGCTGACCGACCTGGTCGCGGCCGAGTACCGAGCCAAGAAGAAGGCCCAGACCGAATAGCCCCGGGGGTCCGGGAGGGGGAGCGAGATGCCGACGATACGGAATGCGGGTGGCTACGGCACGGGCGACGGACGCCGCAGCCGCGAGTGGTTCGATCGCAAGGACCTCGACGGCTTCCTCCACCGCTCGTGGCTCAAGTCCACGGGTGTCACCGACGAGACCTTCCGCGGCCGGCCGGTGATCGGCATCTGCAACTCCTGGAGCGAGCTCGTCAACTGCAACGTCCACCTGCGCGGGCTCGCGACCGCAGTGAAGCGCGGCGTCCTCCAGGCCGGCGGCTTCCCGCTCGAGTTTCCGGTCATGTCGCTCGGCGAGTCGCTCATGAAGCCGACGACGATGCTTTACCGGAACCTGATGGCGATGGACGTCGAGGAGTCGATTCGCTCGTACCCGCTCGACGGCGTGGTTCTCTTGACCGGCTGCGACAAGACGAACCCGGCGAGCATCCTCGGCGCTGCAAGCGCGAACATCCCTGCGATCGTCGTGACGGGCGGCCCGATGCTGAACGGCCACTGGCGCGGACGAGAGCTCGGCTCGTGCAGCGACTGCTGGCACTACCACGAGGAGTTGCGCGCGGGCCGGATCACCGAGCAGGAGTTCACCGAGATCGAGAACTCGATGTCGCGCTCGCACGGTCACTGCATGACGATGGGCACCGCTTCGACGATGGCCTGCATGACCGAGGCCCTAGGCCTGACCCTGCCCGGCGGCGCCGCCATCCCCGCCGTCGACTCGCGGCGAGCCGGGCTTGCCGAGGCCTCGGGGCGGAAGATCGTCGAGCTCGTCGAGGGCGACACGAAGCCCTCCGACATCCTCACGCGCGAGGCCTTCGAGAACGCGATCCGCGTCCTCCACGCGATCAGCGGCTCGACGAACGCCGTCATCCACCTCGTCGCCTACGCCGGGCGGGTCGGGGTCGACCTGCCTCTGAGTCTCTTCGACGAGCTCGCGGAGTCGACGCCCTGGCTCCTCAGCCTGAAGCCGGCCGGCGAGTACCTGATGGAGGACTTCTACTACGCGGGAGGCCTCCCGGCCGTGATGCGGGAGATCGCCCCGCTCCTCCATCTCGACGCCTTGACGGTCTCCGGCAGATCGGTCGGCGAGAACATCGCCGGCGCCGAGATCGTCGACACCAGGGTGATCGCACCCCGGGACGAGCCGCTCGGCGAGCGCGGCAGCCTCGTCGTCCTCTACGGCTCGCTCTGCCCCGACGGCGCCGTCATGAAGATCTCGGCGGCCGACCCGAAGCTCCTTCAGCACGAGGGCCCGGCCGTCGTTTTCGAGGATGTCCACGACCTCGCCGAGCGGGTCGACGACCCAGACCTCGACGTGGACGAGCGGAGCGTCATGGTGCTCCGGAACGCCGGCCCGGTCGGAGCGCCCGGGATGCCTGAGTGGGGGCACATGCCCATCCCCGCCAAGCTCCTCAAGCGCGGCGTCAGCGACCTCGTCCGGATCTCCGACGCGCGCATGAGCGGGACGTCGTACGGCGCAGTCGTCCTGCACATCGCACCGGAGTCTGCGGTCGGCGGTCCGCTCGCCCTGGTGGAGGACGGGGACCCGATCAGGCTCGACGTGGCCGGGCGCCGGCTCGACCTGCTCGTGGACGACGCCGAGCTGGCGCGAAGGCGGGAGGGCTGGTCGCCCCCGGCGCGGAAGGACGAGCGCGGCTACCGGCGCCTCTACGAGGACCACGTGCTCCAGGCGAACGAGGGGTGTGACTTCGACTTCCTGCGCGGGCGCTCCCGGGTCGTCGCCGATGCCGTCACGTACCTCTGAGCGCCCCGATCGGCGAAAGGCAACCCCTGATCCCCTGTGCCTTTGCCGGCCACGAAGCGTGTGTGCGCCTCGGACGCGCCGCCACCGTCTGACGGGTGCGCGGCGGGTCCGACGTAGCTTGCCGAGAAGACGACGAGTCTCCGGCCGTGACGTCCGTCACGCCGGCCTCGTGGCGATGTCACCGCCTGAGTAGCATGAGTGCTGAATGAGCGCGCCCGCTCTAGTCGGCGTTCGCAGGCCGACATTGCGAATCCGAGGCACGCCGTACCCGGTTCTGCTGCCCACACCGCGCGATCCCCGTCTTCACCTCGCGGCTGTGATCGTGTCGTTGCAGGTGCTCGGGCAGACGGCGTTCGCGTTCCGTCTCTCGATCGCCCAGATCCTCGTGGCGTTGTTCACGTGCGCTGCGCTCGAGGTCGGGATCGGGCTCTGGCGCCAGCGGGTGATCATGTGGCCTGCGAGCGCGCTCCTCACCGGGAACGGCGTCGCCTTCATTCTCCGCGTGCCGGGGACCCAGCACGGAGACTGGTGGAGCTTGCGCGGTGCGTGGATCTTCGCGGGAACCGCGGCCGTGTCGCTTCTTGTCCAAGCACGTCGTCCGTGTCCGGGGCCGCCACCTCTTCAATCCCTCGAACTTCGGTCTCGTGCTCTGCTTTCTGGTGCTCGGCAAGGACCGCGCCGACCCGCTCGACTTCTGGTGGGCGCCGATGTCGCCGTGGCTTGGGTTGGCGTTGGCGATCATCGTCGCCGGCGGTCTCGCGATCCTCTTTCGGCTTCGTCTGTTGGGGATCGCCGTCGGCTTCTGGCTCGCGTTCGCTGCCGGGATTGGCGTGCTCGCGGCGAGCGGCCATGCGATGACGGCGCGCTGGCACCTCGGCCCGATCTCGGGCGGGTACTTCTGGTGGGTGCTCGTGTCCTCACCCGAGATCCTGGTCTTCCTCTTCTTCATGATCACCGACCCGAAGACGGTGCCCGACGGGCGCGCCGCGCGCCGCGCGTTCGCCGTCGGCGTCGGGCTGCTGGCGGCGCTCCTGATCGCGCCGGAACGGACCGAGTTCGCCAGCAAGGTGGCGGTGCTCGGAGCGCTCGCGCTCGTCTGCGCGGCGTGGCCGCTGGCCGAGCGCCTCCTTTCCGCTGCCGGCCCGTCTGGAGAAAGCGTCCCAGCTTGGAGGACTCGCCTGGTGTGGGGCGATCGGCTCCGTACGCTCGCCCTACAGCGGGGCGCTGTGGGCGCGCTGACGCTGGTGGGAGCGGCGGGATTCGCCGGGCTGCTCGTGCTGGCCGGCATCCCAGCCCGCTCGAGCGCCGTGGCCTCGAGCGTGCCCGCGAGCCAGGCGGACAGCCTCCCCCAGGTGACGGTCCTGCCGTCGAAGGGCGTCGCGTCGCAGATCGACCGGCGCACAGCGCTACAGATCGCCCGGGACGTCACCGCCGACCTGCGCATCGAGGCGGATGCCCTGCAGCGGCGGGACGCCGGCCGCGCGGCTGTCGGCGCGGACGGCGATTGGCTCGCCGAGCTGCGGCGGCAGATCCGCGCTGCGGCTGGGCGCAGCATCGTCGTCCCGACCTACCGCGTCGAGCGAATGCGCGTCACCCTCGAGCCCGGGGAGCGCCAGGAGCCGCCGACGGTCGTCGCCACGCTCGAAGGGACGGTGCAGCTCACCACGTACAGGGGATTGCCGCCGACGGTCGAGGTCGAGCACAAGAGCGAGCCGGCGCGCTTCGAGCGGCCGCTCGAGCTCGCGCTCGAGGGCGGCCGCTACTTGATCGTCCGCTCCCGCGGCGCGACGACCCGCGCGCCCATCGCGCCGGCCGCTGTGGCGTCACCCTCGAATCAGCTCGCCGACCGCGCGGGCGCGCCTGACGTCGTCCGCTTCGGCTGATGGACGTCACCGGCCAGGTCGGTCTCGACTTCCGTCAGGGCGCGTTCCGCTAACAACGTCCCGAACGATCCGGTCGCGATGATGGGCGGCGGGCTGTGCTCGACTGTTCGGCACGAACGACGGCAAGGGGTACGACGGCAACCCGGTGACCCGGAGCCTCAGGCCCCGAACCGAGTCCCCCTAGGCGACTTCCGGCGCGTGCCGCAGAGTCCTTTGGGGGGACGCCCAACGCCGAGACGCCGCCCGGCCACTGGAACGTGATCGCAAACGCCGCGTCGGACTCCCGGCAGCTCGCGGCGCGGATCGGGGCGGGCGCGGCGAACCGGCTTTCTTGCGAAGCGCAAGAGCCCGTGGAACCTGCCGCGACCCTCGGACCAGTGGTCGCCATGTTCTCGGCGCATTAGCGGGGTGGCGCACGAGTGTCGGCTGAAGGGAGCGCGAGGGAAGGCACGCGGTCGAGCGCGGAGTCTCCCGAACCCCTTCTCGCCGGTCGTTGCGGTAAATCCGCAGGCGCGTTCAGTGCGCTCTCCGATGTGACTTATCGCCCCTGGGTGTCTGATTGTGTCGAGTTCCGAGGTTCGCCTCAGCAAAGGAGGTTGGAGTGAAGACACATCGATTCAGTCCCAGGGCGCGGGTGCGACCGGCGCTTCTGCTCGCTCTGGCCGCGGCAACCGCGCTAGCGGTCGTAGCAGCCGCAAGCTCAGCAGCCGCCAGGCCGAAGACCGCCACCGCCGGCCCGCTCGTCGCGTTCCTCCTGCCGGAGAACGTGACGGCGCGGTGGGAGGGCTTCGACAAGCCGATCTTCATCGCGGCGATGAAGAAGGCGATCCCGGGCGTGCGGGTGGACGTCGTCAACGCGCTCGGAGATCCGGCGAAGCAGCAGGCGCAGGCCGAGGCCGAGCTGACCAAGGGCGCCAAGGTGCTCGTGGTCTCTGCGGTAGACGGCAAGGCGTTCGGCGTCACGGCGAAGAAGGCGGCGTCGCAGGGCGTGAAGGTAATCGCCTACGACCGTCTGATCAGCGGCGCCAAGATCGACGCGTACGTGTCCTTCGACTCGGTCGCCGTCGGCAGGAACATGGGGCAGTGGCTCGCCGCGCACACGAAGAAGGGCGACCACATCGCGCTCATCAACGGCGACTTCGCCGACCAGAACGCCCACTACGTCCAGCAGGGCTACCAGAGCGTCCTCAACCCGCTCTTCAAGTCCGGGGCGCGCGTGCTCGTCGGGCCGGCGGCCGGAACGTGGACGAAGGGCTGGCAGCCGACCGTGGCCCAGAGCGAGATGGAGCAGCTACTAACGAAGTCCAAGAACGACATCCAGGGCGTCCTCTCGTCGAACGACGGCATGGCGGGCGGGGCCGCCGCCGCCCTCAAGGCGGTCGGCCTCAAGCTGCCGATCACGGGCCAGGACGCTTCACTCGAAGGCGTGCAGAGAGTCATACTCGGCACGCAGGGCATGACCGTGTTCAAGGACTTCCGGCTCCAGGCGCCGGACACGGTGAAGATCGTGGCCGCGATGCTGAAAGGCCAGTCGACTCTGCCCGGCATCAACGGGAAGGTGAACAACGGCGCCGGGTCGGTGCCGTCGGTACTCCTGCGCGTCGTGGCGATCGACAAGTCGAACGTCGCGACGCTCGTCACGAACGGCTGGGTCAAGGACACGCTCGGCGGCCTGGGGAAGGTCTGCAAGGGCCTGCCGAAGGTGAGCATCTGCAAGTGAGGGGTGCCCGCTGAGCGAGCATGGTCAGACGGAAGGGGGCGGCGGCTCGTCCGCCGCCCCCTACGACGGTCGCAAGCCGATCATCGAGCTCAAGGGGATCTCCAAGAGCTTCGGCGCGGTTCACGCCCTGACCGGCGTCGACTTCGAGCTCTACGCCGGTGAGGTGGTCGCCCTCGTCGGCGACAACGGGGCCGGGAAATCGGTGCTCGCGAAGACAATCGTGGGCGTGAACCCGCCGGACACCGGCACGATCTGGTTCGAGGGCAAAGAGGTCAAGATCCACTCGCCGACCGACGCTCAGCGTCTCGGGATCGAGATCGTGTACCAGGACCTCGCCCTCTGCGACAACCTCGACGTGGTCGCGAACATGTTCCTCGGGCGCGAGCGCGTCCAGCGGCTCGTGCCGCCTGTGCTGGAGCCGCTCTCCGAGCTCGACATGGAGAAGACGTCGCTCAAGGTCCTCGAGGGCCTGAACGTGACGACCATCCAGAGCGTCCGGACGCGCGTGGCCACGCTCTCCGGCGGCCAGCGCCAGTCGGTCGCCATCTCGCGGGCCGTCATGTGGAACTCGAAGGTCGTGCTGCTCGACGAGCCGACCGCGGCGCTCGGGGTCGCCCAGACCCGGCAGGTGCTCGAGCTGATCAAGCGCCTGCGCGAGCAAGGCCTCGGCGTGGTCGTGATCACCCACAACATGCACGAGGTGTTCGAGGTCGCCGACCGCATCATCGTCCTTCGCCTCGGGCGGCGCGTGGCGACGTTCAGGCACGACGATACGACGCCTGAAGAGGTGGTGGGCGCGATTATGGGGGCGACTGCGGAGCAGGCCGCCTGATGGCGATCACCGCCCCCGGGCCCCCCGAGCTCGAGGAAGCCGGCGACTCCGGCCGCAAGCAGGGCGTTGGCGGGGCGATGCGGACGCTCGGTGACGCCGGCTGGCAGCGCGTGCGCACGGGAGAGCTCGGCGGGCTGCCGGTCGTCGTCGGTCTGGTCGTGATCTGGACATATTTCCAGACCCAGCAGAGCGCCTTCCTCAGCGCCGGCAACCTCTCGAACCTCGTGCTCCAGATCGCGGTCACGGGCACGATCGCGATCGGGATCGTCTTTGTCCTCCTGCTCGGCGAGATCGATCTCTCTGTCGGTTCGCTGGCGGGTCTGTGCTCGGCCGTCATCGGCGTCACCGTCGTCAATCACGGCTGGCCGTGGTGGGTGGCGATCGCCTTCATGCTCGTCATCGGCTCGGCGATCGGCGCCTTCCAGGGCTTCTGGTTCGCCGTCATCGGCGTTCCCTCGTTCGTCGTCACGCTCGCCGGCCTGCTCGGCTGGAACGGCGCCCAGCTCCGCGTGCTCGGCTCGACGGGCACGATCAACATCCTCGACTCGCACATCAATGCGATTGCGACGACGTACCTGCCTAACTACTGGGGCTGGCTGCTCGCCATCGCGGCCTCCGCCCTCTACGCCTTCACCCGCCTGACAGAGCAAGCGCGTCGCCGTCGCGCCGGGCTGCCGGCGGAACCGATCGTGGTCGTCGCTGCGCGAACGTTGGTGATCGCTGCGATCGCGTTGCTCGCCGTGGCCGTTCTGAACGGCGAGTTCAAGAACATCTGGGTGTTCGGCTTCAGCCCTGCGCGGGGCGTTCCGACCGCAGGCGTCATCCTCCTCGGCCTCGTGATCTTCTTCTCGTGGGTGACGAAGCGAACGAAGTTCGGCCGGTACATCTACGCGGTCGGCGGCAACGCCGAAGCGGCGCGCCGCGCCGGCATCAACGTCGCACGCATCCGGATCTACGTCTTCGCGCTCTCGGGAGCGATGGCCGCCATCGGCGGCCTCATCTCGGTCTCGAGGCTTCAGGCCGCGAGCAGCCTGACCGGGACGGGCAGTCTGCTGCTCGAGGCAATTGCAGCGGCAGTCATCGGCGGCACGAGCCTCTTCGGCGGCCGCGGTAACGTCTGGTCGGCGCTGCTCGGCGCGCTCGTGATCGGCAGCGTCTCCAACGGCCTCGATCTTCAGGGCCAGCCGCCGGAGGTCAAGCTGATGGTCGAGGGCGCGATCCTGCTCGCAGCGGTGACGATCGACGCCGTCGCGCGCCGCGGGCGCGCAGCGGCCGGGCGCTAGCGGGCCCCTTGACCGGCCCGAGCCCAGCTTTCCCGCGACCCGCTCGATCTAGACTTCGGCCGCTGGCGGCGACGAGCCGAACGAGAAGGAGATGGGCATGAGGACGAGTCTTGGCATCTGGGCGCTCGGGTCGATGGTGACCCGGTTCGTGCCGGGCGGCTACCAGCCGCAGTGGGCAGGCGAGACGACAGCGCAGCGTGTCCGGCGGGCCGTCGAGGGCCTCGGCGACCTCATGGACGACTACGAGTTCCACTACCCCCAGGAGCTGTCGGAGGAGAACCTCGAGGAAGTGCGGGCGGCGCTCGGCGGCCACGGCATCTACTGCGTCTGCACGGGCCTCCATCTCGACCCGCGCTTCGGCCGCGGTGGGCTCGTCTCGCCCGACCCGGCCACACGCGCCGAGGCGGTGCGACGCACGGTCGCGGCCGCCGACTTCGCCGGGCGGCTCCGGGCGAACTTCATCATCTGGCCCGGCGGCGAGGGCTACAACTACCCCTTCCAGACCCCGTACCGCGAGAGCTGGGCCTGGTTCCTCGACGGCGTCGGGCAGGCGGCCGCCAAGTGCAAGGAGCACGGCGTCCTCCTCTTCCTCGAGCACAAGAACTCCGAGCCGGCGATGAAGATCCTCATGCGGAACATCGGGATGACCCTCCACGTCATCCACAAGCTCCGCGCCCAGGGCCTCGACAACGTCAAGGTGAACATGGACTGGCAGCATCTGCTCATGAACGGCGAGAGCCTCGCCGAGTACGCCGCCATGCTCGCCGCCGAGGGCCTGCTCGGCCATCAGCACGCGAACTCGGGCTGGGGGACGTTCGACGACGACAACATGGTCGGCGCAACGGCATTCATGGAGACGCTCGAGCTCGCTGTCGAGCTCCGCCGAGCCGGCTACGGGGAGAACGGCGAGCGGCTCGGCTTCGACCTCTACCCGTACACCGAGGACGCCGTCGCGGCCGTCCGGCGTAGCGTCCTCCAGTGGCGGTTCATCGACTCGGTGGCGGCGCGGATCGACGACGCAGCTCTGCGCGAGGCGCAGATGGCGAAGGACGCTGTGCGAGCCTACGAGATCGTCTACGCGGCGCTCGGGGCTTGAGCTATCCGCGAAAAATGCTGCGCATTTTCCGCGGGTCGAGTTTGTCCCTTCGCTTCGCTCGGGAGGATCTTGGCAGGAAGGTTGATCAATGAGCGACCGCGCGGGCGAGCTCTGCTCGTCCGTCCCCGAGTACGGGCGGACCGTGCGAGGTGAGGACGAGGTCGACGGGCAGGTCGAGGAGCGGGCGGAGCGCCTGTACAACCTCGGCGACCGTGATCCCGCCCGGGACGTAGCCGAGCCAGGGCTCGGGGCAGAGGCGCAGCCCACCGCCGGAACCGCCGAGGATGAGGTCGCCCGGGACGAGAGCCCTCGGCTCGGGGAGCCAGTAGATGACCTCGCGGGCACGGCGCACGGGGTACGCCTCGACCCCCGCCGGGAGCTGTCGCTTCGCGCGCGACGTCGTCGCCCCGTAGCGCTCGACGAACGCGTCCCGGCTCCGCCGGTGCCAGGCGATCGTCGTCAGGACGAAGGCGCGGTCGATGCCGCGCACGCGCTCGTCCAGCTTGCGCCAGAGCGGCTCCGGGTCGGGTGGCAGGAGCGGGTCGATGAATACGGCCGCGTCGCGCGCCTCGTAGAGGACGCAGCCGACGTCGGGCTCCCAGTCGCCGGGGCTGCCGGGCTCCGCCCCGGGACGCCAGGCGGGGTGAGGCGCTGTCCAGCGCCAGAGTCCGGGCGCGATCTCGGTCAGGTCCACGCGGCTCGACCCTACTGCCTTCGTCGCCTCCTCTGCGCCAAGGCGCCTGCGCGAGCGCGATTTCCTTGTATTCCACCGCACGAAGAGGTCCTCGCTCCGATCGCCCTTCCCTCCGGTTATCCGGTGGGGCGCTCGGAGGGCGGAGCGACGGGGAGGACGAGCCGGCTCGTCCCGAGAGTGGGATTCGAGGAGATCGTGAGTTGGAACACAAGGATCTGGGGTACTCGGACGTGACGGAGCTCGTAGGAATCGACGTCGGCACGACCGGCGTCAAGGCGATCGCGATCTCTCCCACCGGAGAGGTGCTCGGACGGGCCGAGGAGGAGTACCCGCTCTCGATCCCCCGGCCCGGCTGGGCCGAGCAGGATCCCGAGGACTGGTGGCATGCGACGGAGCGCGCGCTCGCCGCCCTCGCGGTCTCCGACGTCGCCGGCATCGGCCTCTCGGGCCAGATGCACGGCCTCGTCGCGCTCGACGAGGCCGATCGCGTGCTGCGGCCGGCCATCCTCTGGAACGACCAGCGCACGGCCGTCGAGTGCGCCGAGATCGAGGAGCGGGTCGGGCTCGAGCGCCTGATCCGGCTGACCGGGAACCGGGCCCTCACCGGCTTCACGGCGCCGAAGCTCCTCTGGCTCCGCCGCCACGAGCCCGACGTCTACGCACGGATCGCCCACGTGCTCCTGCCCAAGGACTACGTGCGCCTCCGCCTGACCGGCGAGCGGGCGATCGACGTCGCCGACGCCTCCGGGACGCTCCTCTTCGACGTCGCCGGCCGGCGCTGGAGCGACGAGGTCCTCGCCGCGCTCGAGCTCCCGGCCAAGTGGCTCCCGCCTGCCCTCGAGTCGCCCGAGGTCTCCGGCCGCACGGCCGAGGGGACCCCGGTCGCCGCGGGCGCCGGCGACCAGCAGGCCGGCGCGCTCGGCGTCGGCGTCGACCGTCCTGGGCCGCTCTCGGTCGTGCTCGGCACCTCGGGCGTCGTCTTCGCGGCGCTCTCCTCTTTCCGAGCCGATCCAGAGGCGCGCGTCCACGCCTTCTGTCACGCCGTTCCCGGAGCCTGGGAGGCGATGGGCGTCATGCTCTCCGCCGCCGGCTCGCTCCGCTGGCTCCGCGACGCCTTCGCTCCCGGCGCGGGCTATGACGAGCTCGTCGCGGAGGCCGCCCGCTGGCAGCCCGGAGCGGAGGGGCTTACGTTCCTCCCGTACCTCCAGGGGGAGCGGACGCCGCACGCCGACCCGAACGCGCGCGGCGCCTTCGCCGGCCTGACGCTCCGACACGACCGCGGCGCGCTCGTTCGCGCCGTGCTCGAGGGCGTCGCCTTCGGCCTCCGCGACTCGCTGGAGCTGCTGCGAGACCTCGGCGTCCGCCCGGAGGCGGGCCGTGTCTCCGGCGGCGGCGCGCGGAGCGACCTCTGGCTTCGCATCATCTCCTCCGTGCTCGACATCCCGCTCGAGCGGACGGCGGTCGAGGAGGGTGCCGCGTACGGCGCCGCGCTCCTCGGCGGCGTCGCCGGCGGCGTCTTCGCCGACGTTCACGAAGCCGTCGCGGCCTGCGTCAGAGTCCGGGAGACCGTGGAGCCGGAGCCGGCGTGGCGCGACGCCTACGAGGCCGGCTACAAACGCTACGGGGCCCTCTACCCGGCTCTCAGACCTCTGGAGGAATCGCAATGACCCGTTGGGGCATCCTCTCGACCGCCCGCATCAACCTGAAGGTGCTCCCCGGAGCGAAGGCCTCCGATCGCGTCGACCTGGTCGCGGTCGCGAGCCGTGACCAGGCCCGCGCGGAGGCCTACGCGCGCGAGCACGGGATCGAGCGCGCCTACGGGAGCTACGAGGCTCTCCTCGAGGACCCCGACGTCGAGGCCGTCTACATCTCGCTTCCGAACGGCCTCCACGTCGAGTGGTCGATCCGGGCGCTCGAGGCCGGCAAGCACGTCCTCTGCGAGAAGCCATTGACTCGTCACGCCCACGACGCCGAGGCGGCCTTCGACGCCGCCGACAGCGCCGGCCGGCTTCTCATGGAGGCGTTCATGTACCGCCACAACCCGCAGACCCGGCGCCTGAAGGAGCTCGTCGAGTCGGGCGCGATCGGCCGGCTCCAGCTCATCCGCTCGGCCTTCAGCTTCACGGCGCGCGATCCCGAGGATGTCCGGCTCCTCTCCGAGCTCGACGGCGGCTCGCTCATGGACGTCGGCTGCTACTGCGTGAGCGGCTCGCGCCTCCTCGCCGGCGAGCCCGAGCGGGTCTACGGCGAGCAGGTGCTGGCCGAGCGCGGCGTGGACGCGCGCTTCTCAGGCACGATGCGCTTCGCCGGTGGCGTCGTCGCCCAGTTCGACTCGGGCCTAGTCCTGCCCGAGCGGGACGAGCTCGAGGCGATCGGAGACGAGGGCTCGCTCTTCCTCGACGACCCCTGGCACTGCAACGAGCCGGTGCTCGAGCTGCGCCGCGACGGCCGGGCCGAGAGGATCAGGATCGAGCGGGAGGACTCCTACCGGCTCGAGCTCGAGAACCTGAGCAACGCGATCCGTGGCGAGGCCGAGCCGCTCCTCGGCCGGGCGGACGCGGTCGCGCAGGCGCGCGCGATCGAGGCGCTCTACCGCTCCGCCGACACAGGCGCGCCCGTCGACCTCGCGTGACCTGGGAAATCCGAAAGCGGTAGAACTCAGGAGCTAGAAGCGTGCTGAGGAAGAACAGAGAGAGGAGCTCAATGACTCGACGCCTCGTAGTCGTCCTCGCGACGGCGACGGCCGCCCTCGTCGCGGCGCTGCCGGCCCAGACCGCCGCGCCGGTGCTCATCGGCACGGTCGGCCCCGGCTTCACGATCACGCTGACGCAGAACGGCAAGAAGGTCACGAGCCTGAAGGCGGGCATCTACACCTTCAAGATCAGCGACAAGGCGAGCATCCACGACTTCCATCTGACCGGCCCGGGCGGCTTCAGCAAGGTCGCTCGGCCCAAGACGAAGACGGACGCGGACGCCGTCGGCTGGACGGGCACCGTCTCGTTCCAGATCGCGCTCAAGAAGGGGACATACAAGTACGTGTGCGACCCACACGCGACGACGATGAAGGGGAGCTTCAAGGTCGTCTAGCGCGACCTGAACGCGGGCGGGCGGCGCACCGTGAAACAAGGCCGCTCGCCCGCTCGCTCACCTGCTGGTCGTCGAGACGACGAGGACGCCGTTCGCGACGTCGCCGAGGAGGGACACGCCCCCGTCTGTCCACGAGACGCCGCCGACGGTCCTGAGGCCCTCGACGCTCGTGAGGTCGAGGCCCTGGACCAGGAGCGAGGCGCCGCCGCACTGAGGCGGGTAGGACTCGAGCAGCCCCGAGCAGAGCCGTACCTCGTCGTAGGCGACCACGAGGTTCCCCGTGACCATGAGCGGCCCTGAGAGGGTCGAGGCGAGCGCCTCCTCGACCGAGAGCCCGCCCCCGGCGATTGGAGCGCCCGCGGAAGGCGCGGAGCCTGTCGCCGCGGGCGGAGGAGCCGTCGGAGATGAGCTGCCGCCGCCGCCGCAGGCCGACGCGACAAGTGCGACGGCGACGGTTGGGATGAGAGCGAGGGTCTTCATGCCTGTAGGACTGCGAAAAGCGCCGAAGTGTTCCGGCGCGGCCACGGCCATCCCGCCTACGAGAGAGGTTCGGGCTCGACCTTCCCGCCGCCGATCCGCCAGGCGGCGAGCTCGCCCGTGCGCAGCGTCAGGATCACGTACGGCTTCCCTTCCCAGAGGCCGATGTTCTCGACGTCCGTCCGCGAGGGCCGCGGCGGGCTCGAGATGTGGGAGTGGAAGACGGCGAGCTCGTAGCCCTCGTCCTCGAGGAACCAGGTCTCGGGGTCGGCCTTGAGCCGGAAGCGGTACGGGCTTGCGTCCTCGTTCTCGGCCGGGAGGTAGCGCTCTGCGACCCCGTCCCGGAGCGCGATGAGGCCGCAGGCCTCGTTGGGCTCCTCCGCCTCGGCGTGCTCGACGAGCGCCGAGCGCACCTCGGCAGGGATCACCACCAGAGGCGATCCTCCATCGACTCCGAGACGTCGCCGAGCGGCTGCGTCCAGAAGTCGGCGGAGAGGTACTTCCAGCCGCCGTCGGCGAGGACGGCGACGACGACGCCCTCCTCCAGCTCGGCGGCGATCTGGCGGGCGACGTGGACGACCGCGCCCGAGGAGACGCCTGCGAAGACGCCCTCGCGGTCGAGGAGCAGGCGGAGGCCTCGCACCGACTCCTCGTTCGAGACGAGGATCTTGCGGTCGAGCTTGGAGACGTCGAGGATCGGCGGCACGTAGCCGTCGGCGAGCGAGCGCAGGCCGTAGACGAGGTCGCCCTGGAGCGGCTCGGCGGCGGCGACGATGACGTCGGGGTTCGACTCGCGAATGCGGTCGCCCGCGCCCATGAGCGTGCCGCCCGTGCCGAGCCCGGCGACGAGCGCGTCCACGCGGGGGAGGGCCTCGACGATCTCCGCGCCGGTGCCCTCGTAGTGGGCGCGCGGGTTGGCCTCGTTCGCGTACTGGAAGGGCATGAACCAGCGGGCGTCGCCTTCTGCCATGCGGAGGGCGAGCCGGACGGCCCCGTTCGAGCCCTCGGCGGCGGGCGAGAAGACGACCTTCGCGCCGTAGAGCTCGAGCAGGCGCAGGCGCTCAGCGGTCGAGTTCTCGGGCAGGACGCAGGTGAGCGGGTAGCCCTTGAGCTTCGCGACGAGCGCGAGCGAGATGCCGGTGTTCCCACTCGTCGGCTCGAGGAGCTCGCGGCCGGGCTCGAGCTCGCCGGAGGACTCGGCGGCCTCGATCATCGCCTTCGCGACGCGGTCCTTGATCGAGCCGGTCGGATTCTGCCCCTCGAGCTTCGCGTAGAGGCGTACACCTTCGTGCGGGGCGAGGTTCGGGAGCTCGATGAGCGGCGTCGAGCCGACAAGGTCGAGGAGGGAGGGTGCGAACGTGCGCTCCCCGCCCGCCATCGCCGGCAGGAGGATGACGGTCGAGCCCTCGGCGACGGGCGTCTCGAGGCCCTGGAGCGTCCGCACGTCCTCGCTGTTCAGGTAGACGTTGACGAACGTCGCGATCTGGCCGGTGCCGTCCTCGAGCACCTGCCGGCCGAGGCCGGGGAAGCGCCCGGCGAGGTCGGCGAGGACCTCGCCGACGGTTCCGCCGGAAGCCTGGACCTCGCGCTGCCCGCCGACCTCGGCGCGAAGCGTGGGTGGGATCCGAACCTTCGTCATGACGTCACGTGGGTGTGGCCGCCCTGGCAGAACTCGACGTAGTCGACGTACTCGGTGATCGTCGGGCTCTCACCGCACACCGGGCAGTCGGGGTCGCGCCGGAGCGTGATCTCGGTGAAAGTCGTCTCGAGCGCGTCGAAGAGGAGGAGCCGCCCGACGAGCGGCTCACCGACGCCGAGCGCAAGCTTGATCGCCTCGTTCGCCTGGATCGAGCCGATGATGCCCGGGAGGACCCCGAGGACGCCGCCCTCGGCGCAGCTCGGGGCGAGCTCCGGGGGCGGCGGCTGCGGGAAGAGGCAGCGGTAGCAGGGGCCGCCGCCGGGCTTGAAGACGGTCGCCTGCCCCTCGAAGCGGAAGATCGAGCCGTGCACGACCGGGATGCCGTGCCAGACGGAGGCGTCGTTCACGAGGTAGCGCGTGGGGAAGTTGTCGGCGCCGTCCACGATGACGTCCCAGCCTTCGGAGAGGATGCGGTCGATGTTCTCGGAGGTGAGGCGCTCCTTGAAGACCTTGACCTCGACGTCCGGGTTGAGCCCCTCGATCGTTCGCTTCGCGGACTCGGCCTTGGGCTCGCCCAGGCGCTCGAGCGAGTGGACGATCTGGCGCTGGAGGTTCGTCTCGTCGACCGAGTCGTCGTCGACGATGCCGAGCGTGCCGACGCCGGCCGCCGCCAGGTAGAGCGACGCCGGCGAGCCGAGCCCGCCCGCGCCGATCAGGAGGATCTTCGAGTCGAGGAGCCTGAGCTGCCCCTCCTCGCCCACCTCGGGGATGAGGAGGTGGCGGCTGTAGCGCTTACGCTGCGCGTCGTCGAGCGCGCGCGGGACGACGAAGGGGAAGCCGTTCCGCTTCCAGTCGGTGAAGCCGCCGGCGAGGGAGATGACGCGCTCGTAGCCGAGCTCCTCGAGGCTCTTGGCGGCGAAGGCCGAGCGGCTGCCGCCAGCGCAGTAGACGAGGATCGGCTTCGAGCGGTCGGGCGCTGCGGCTTCGATCCGGGACTCGAGGTAGCCCCGCGGAACGTGGACGGCGCCGGGGATATGGCCTTCGACCCACTCGTCGCGCTCGCGCACGTCGACCAGCACGGGGCGGTCGCCGTTCTCGACGAGGTCGTGCGCCGCGGCGGCGTCGATCTCCTCGATCTCGCTCTTCGTGCGCTGGAGAAGGTCTCGGTAGGAGGTCATTGCTTCAGATGGTATAGCGGCTGCTTCAAGGAGTATAGCGACTCACTAGCGCCGTGAGGAAGGGACCGCCGCTACCCTCGAAGCCCATGTCTCCGCGTGTGCGGGTCCGTCTCCTCGTCTGCCTCGCGGCTGCCGCCGCGGCGGTCGGCGCGGCGAGCGTAGCGCTCGTCGCGGCCCGGGGTGGGGAGGAGCCCCAGGGCCCGGCGCCGCCGCTCGAGCTCGGGGTGTTTCCCTCCGACGGTCCCGAGGCGCCCGCCCTCCGGGCCGCCGAGCAAGCCTACGACCGCGGCGACAGGCAGGCTGCGCTCGCCCGTTTCGAGCGGCTCCTCTCGCACGACCCGGCCTCGATCCCGGCCGCCGTCGGCGCGGCTGTCGCAGCTTGGCCGCACGGGACGATCGGGCGGCTCGAGCGCATCGTCGAGGAGCACCCAGACTCTGCCGTTGCCCGGCTCCACCTCGGCCTCGCCCTCTATGTGACCGGCGATGCCGGCGCGGCCAGGGCCGAGTGGCGCGAAGCGAAGCGCCGCGACCCGGACTCGCCGTCCGCGGTGCGCGCCGAGGACCTCCTGCACCCGGAGATGCCGCCGGGACGCCCCTTCTTCGTTCCGGGAGGCGGGACGCAGGACGCCGAGATCGCAAAGCTGTCGCCGCGGGACCAGCTCGGCGAGCTCGAGCGCCGAGCGGAGGCGGGGGGCGTGCGCGACTGGCTCCTCTACGGCGCAGTGCTCCAGCGGCTCGGCCGCCCCGTCTCGGCCCAGGCCGCTTACGACCGGGCGCTCGCCCTCGACCCTGCGAACCTGGAGGCAGTGACCGCCGCCGCGCTCGTCCGCTTCGACAAGGACGACCCGTCGAGGGCCTTCGCGCGGCTCGGTCCCGTCGCGAGCTCGAACCCCCGCTCGCCCGTCGTCCACTTCCACCTCGGGCTCATGCTCCTGTGGCTCCGGCAGGTCGGCGAGGCCCGCCGCCAGCTCGAGGTGGCACGGTCGGCCGGCGCGGGCACGATCTGGGGCCGGGAAGCAGGAGGCCTCCTCGACCGTCTTGGGATCGTTAGGACTTCCAGCTAGGGAAGATGAGCATTTCGACCCTTACGAACTGTCCGAGCGCACGGCAAGAGTGCAACCTCGTGCGCGAGAGAATCGTCACACTCGCCCGGTTGACGCAACAAGAGAGCGCAACTACGGTCATAGGAGGAGGGGGTCCATGCCGGCCGAAGAGGGGGGACGGAGTGGAGCGGGGCCAGTGACGCTCGACCAGGACGACACCGGCGCTCTCGTCCGCCAGGGCATAGAGGCGGGCTTCCTCACGCGGGAAGAGATCTCGCTCGCGCTCGAAGCGCTCGAGCTCGAGCCCGTCCAGGTCGACGACCTCTTCGAGGCGCTCGCGGAGCTGGACATCGAGGTGCTCGAGGCGGAGGCAGAAGAGGTCGAGCTCGACCTCGAGCCCGCGGAGCAGGACTTCTCGACCGACTCGCTCCAGCTCTTCCTCAAGGACATCGGCAAGGTGCCTCTCCTGACCGCCGCCCAGGAGGTCGAGCTCTCGAAGCGGATCGAGCGCGGCGACATGGACGCGAAGCGGAAGATGGTCGAGTCGAACCTCCGCCTAGTCGTCTCGATCGCGAAGAACTACAGAAATCAAGGGCTTCCCTTCCTCGACCTCATCCAGGAGGGGACGATCGGCCTCGTGCGCGCCGCCGAGAAGTTCGATCACCGCAAGGGGTTCAAGTTCTCCACGTACGCCACGTGGTGGATCCGCCAGGCCGTCGCCCGCGCCCTCGCCGACAAGGGGCGGACGATCCGCATGCCGGTTCACGTCGTCGAGAAGCTGAACAAGATCGGGCGCGCGGAGCGGAAGCTCCTGGCTGAGCTCGGCCGCGATCCTTCGGCCGCCGAGATCGCGCGGGAGCTCGAGCTCGAGCTCGCCGAGGTCGAAGGGATCCGCCGGAGCGCCCAGACGCCCGTCTCGCTCGAGAAGCCGGTCGGAGACGAGGAAGAGTCGGAGTTCGGTCACTTCCTCGCCGACCAGACGGCGCCGATGCCCGACGAGGCGGTCGAGGTCCAGCTTCGCAAGGAGACCCTCAAGCGCATCCTGGAGACCCTCTCCCACCGGGAGCGCCGCGTGCTCGAACTCCGCTACGGCCTCGACGGCGAGCACCCCCGCACGCTCGACGAGGTCGGCCGCACGTTCAACGTCACGCGAGAGCGCGTACGCCAGATCGAGAACCAGAGCCTGAAGAAGCTCCAGGCGCTCGCCGAGGCGGTCTCGCTGAAGGACGTTGCGGCGTGAATCCCTCGGCGAAGCCTCGGAATTCACGCTGGAGGAGTCTCTCACGGTAACTCTCAATAGACTGGATCGGCCTTGAAAGCCGATCCAGTCTGGCTCGCCGAGCTCTTCGAGTACCTGCGCATCCCGAGCGTGAGCGCCGACCCCGCGTGCGCGGGCGACGTCCGGCGCGCCGGCGAGTGGGTCTGCGAGTTCGTGAGGAGCGCCGGCGGGACCTGCGAGCTCGTCGAGACCTCGACGCATCCGCTCGCGGTCGGCGAGGTGCGCGCGTCGAACGGCGCCGCCGGTGCACCGACCGTCCTTCTCTACGGCCACTTCGACGTCCAGCCCGTCGCGCCGCTCGACGCGTGGAGCTCCCCGCCCTTCGAGCCGGAGGTGCGCGACGGCTGGGTCTACGCGCGCGGCGCGGCCGACGACAAGGGCAACTCCTACCTCCTGCTCAAGGCAACCCAGCTGCTCGCCCGCGAGGGGAAGCTCCCGGTCAACGTCCGCATCGCCTTCGACGGGGAGGAGGAGACCGGCGGGCACCAGATCGTCGAATTCCTGCAGGCAGACGAGCGGGGCGCCGATGCGTGCATCATCTTCGACGGGCCGATGGCGAAGGTGGACGTCCCGGCGTTCATGCTGGCGACGCGCGGGCTCGTCTACTTCCACGTCACCGTCCGCACGGGCGAGCGCGACCTCCACTCGGGCCTCTACGGCGGCGCCGCGCTCAACGCAGTGCACGCCCTCATGCGGGCGCTCGACTCGGTCACGTCGCTCCCGCAGGAGCTCTTGGCCGGGACTGTGCCGCCGACGGCCGAGGAGCTTGCGGCGTGGCGCGAGCTCGATCCCGGCGCCGGAGTTCTGGCCGAGCAGGGTGCCCGCCCGGCCGACGAGGAGGCGGCGGAGGAGTTCTACCTCCGCACCTTCGCCCGGGCCGCCGTCGACGTGAACGGCATCCATGGCGGCGAGCCGGAGCTCCAGAAGACCGTCCTCCCGGTCGAGGCGCACGCGAACGTGTCGATCCGCCTCGCTCCCGGCCAAGACGCCGGCAGGATCGCAGACGCCTTCGAGCGGCTCCTCCGTCAGGCCGCGCCGATGGGGGCCGAGCTGGCGGTCGAGCGCTGGTCGGCGAGCCCTCCCGGGCTCGTAGCGCCCGAGTCGCCTGCCGTCCGGCTCGCTCAGGACGCGTTCGAGCGCGCGCTCGGGCACCGTCCCTTGCTCATCCGCTCGGGCGGCACTCTCCCGATCGTCCCGGCGCTCGCGGAGAAGGGTATCCCCACGATCGTCTCCGGCTTCGACGTCCCGGAGGGGAACATCCACTCGCCGAACGAGCGCCTCCTGGCCCGCTACCTCCCCCTCGGGGTAGCAGCGGCACAGGAGACGCTCGTGGCGTTCGCGGCGCTGCGCGGCTAGACCGCGACCTCGGACGGCTTGGGCACGGGCTTCTCGTGCGTGTGCCCGTGCTCCTCGACCAGCCACGTGTGGCCGAACGCCCGCATCGCGTCGATGATCGGCAGGAGGTCTTGCCCCTTGCTCGTGAGCTCGTACTCGACCCGCGGAGGCGATTCCGCGTAGCTTCGCCTGACGAGGATCCCGTCATGCTCGAGGAGACGAAGGCGTTCCGAGAGCGTGCGCGGACTGATACCGGGGCAAGCGCGCTCGAGCTCGGAGAAGCGCCGCGGACCCTCGGAGAGATCGTGGACGATGATCGCCGTCCACTTCGAGCCGATGATGTCGGCCGTGCAGGCGACGCTGCAGTTCGCGTCGTGGACCGGCCTCATCGTGCGCATCGACCCCAATTGTAGTCCCTGGGTCGAACGGAGCGGCCGAGGGGAACGCTTGCGGTGTGCGTCCCCCTCGGCCTAGAAATCGCGGCTACGGCCCCCAGCCGACGCCGCCGTTCGCCGCCGCCAGCGCGAGGGCTGTAATGACCGCGAGTGCGAGACGGACTAGCATCTCCTCCTCCTCCGTTGACTTTTGGGAAATACGCGAGCATCCTCCCACTCCGAGGCCCATTGCGCAAGGGGCCGGAACGGACTACGTTTGACACGAGTCAGGGGTCGATTCACTATGGGAAGGGGATGACAACGGCATGAGCGAGTCGATCGGCGCACGGTTGCGGCGCCTCCGCTTGGAGCGCGGCCTGTCGCAGCGGGAAATCGCCTCCAAGGGCGTGTCCTTCACGTACATCTCCCGGATCGAGTCCGGTCAGCGGCAGCCGTCGGTGAAGGCGCTGCGCATGCTCGCGGCCAGGATCGGCGTCTCGGCCGAGTTCCTCGAGACGGGCGAGGAGCTCCGCCCCGAGAGCGAGTGGGAGCTACGCCTCGGCGAGGCCGAGCTCGAGCTGCGGCTCGACGATCCCGCGGCCGCGGAGCATCGCTTCGAGGAGCTCCTACGCGAGGCGGAGACGTCAGGCCACGGCGAGGCGGCGGAGCGTGCCCGCGTCGGTCTCGCACTCGCCGCGATGCGCCAGGGGCGCCACGAGGACGCCGTCGCTCTCCTCGAACGGGCGCTCGAGGAGAGCCGCCCGCCGGTCGTGGAGCGCGCCGACCTCTACACCGTTCTCGGACGCTCGTACGCCTCTCTCGGCGAGACGCCGCGGGCGGTGGCGCTCTTCCGGCGCTGCCTGGACGAGATCGAGAGTGCCGACGTCGTCGATTCGGTCCTCTTCGTCCGCTTCGCGACCTACCTGAGCTACGCTCTCCTTGACGTCGGCGACTCCGTCGGCGCGCACGAGGCGCTCGCCGCGGCGCTGCGCCAGGCCGAAGGAGTCGAGGACCGGATGACGCTCATCCGGCTCTACTGGTCGCTCGGTCGCTACTACTCGGTCGAGGGGCCGCCCGCTCGGGCGCTGGACTACTTCCGCCGTGCCGTCGCCCTGCTCGAGGTCACGGAGGACCGCTTCTATCTCGCGCGCGCCCACGAGGCGTGCGCGACCATCCTCCTCGACCAGGCGAGCGACGGCGAGGCCTCGCGCCATCTCGAGATCGCCGAGCAGCTCTTCCGCGAGCTCTCCGAGCCGGCCTACGTCGGCTCGGTGCGGGCCGAATGCGCCCGGCTCGCACTCCACAGGGGCGAGCTCACCGAGGCGCGCTCTGCGGCTCTGGAGGCGCTCGACCTCCTCGAGGGAGCGGAGCCCGTCGAAGTCGGCCGCACCTGGCGGACCCTGGCCGAGGTGTTCGAAGGTCTCGGCGACACCGACCTCGCCGACCGCTCGCATCGCACGGCGATCGAGGTGCTCGTTCACCAGGGGGCGTCGCGTCACCTGGCGGATGCGTACCGGGCGTTCGGCAAGTTCCTGCGCGGGCAGGCGCGGGAGCAGGAGGCGCTCGACGCCTTCGAGCGCGCCGCCGACCTTGCGAGTCCCACCGCGGTCGTCCTGCCGCTTCCCACGGGCCAGCGGGCCGAGAAGCGGGGCTAGCCGGCTAGTCCCAGGGCGGGGGGTTGTGCACCCAGCGCCCGCCGAGCATCGTCGCGACGACGCGGACCTCGGGTAGCTCCTCCGGAGGGCAGGCCACGGGGTCCCGGTCGAGCACGACGAGATCGGCCAGCTGACCGGGGACGAGGCGCCCCCGGCGGCGCTCGTCCCCTGCGAGCCACGCGGGGGTGACGGTCGAGGCGCGGAGCGCCTCCTCGACCGTGAGCGCCTGCTCGGGACGCCAAGGCTCGCGCTCGTCGAGCGTTCTCAGCACGCCGGCGCAGATCCCGGCGAGCGGGTCGAGTTCCTCGATCGGCGCGTCCGAGCCATTTGCGAGCAGTGTTCCCGCGTCGAGGAGCGCCCGGTACGCGTAGGCGCCGTCCAGCCGGTCCGCCCAGTAGCGCTCGGCGAGGTCGCGGTCGGATGGGGCGTGGCTGAACTGGACCGAGGCCGCGACGCCGAGCCGGCCGAAGCGCGCGATGTCGGCCGGGTCCACGAGCTGCGCGTGCTCGATGCGGTGGCGCAGGCCGCGCGGCCGCCACTCGTCCTGCGTCGCTTCGAAGGCGTCGAGGGCCTCCCGGTTCGCGAGGTCGCCGATCGCGTGCACGGCCACGGGGAACCCGGCGCCTGCGGCCCGGCGGACGATCTCGGCGAGCTCCTCTCGGCTCGTGATCTCGACCCCCGATCCATCGAGGAGCCGCGCAGTCCGCGAGCCCAGGGTCCCGTCCATGAACACCTTGAGGTAGCCGATACGGAGGAGGTCGTCCCCGAAGCCGGAGGAGATCCCGAGCTCGGCGAGGCGCGTGACGTCGTGGTGCGGAAGCGACTGCCACACCCGCACGGTAAGCCCCGCCTCGTCGCGGACCCGCTGCCAGACGCGCAGGGCGCCGAGCCAGCCGTCCTTGTCGTGGACGGCCGTGACGCCGCGGGCGTTCGCGAGCTTGATCCCCGCGCGGCTCGCCTCGACCATTTCGTCGTCGGTCGGGCGGACGTAGGTGTCGCGGAAGCGCCACGCCGACTCCTCGCGGAGGATCCCGGTCGGGTCGCCCCGCTCGTCGAGCTCGACGACGCCGCCGGGGACGAGGAGGTCGCCGCCGGCCCGGGCGAGCGCGGCAGAGTTGAGCCAGAGCGAGTGGTAGTCCTTCGCCATGAGCGCGACCGGGACGTCCGGGCAGATCCGGTCGAGCGCCTCGCGGGTCGGCGGATCGGGCGGGTCCCAGTCCTCGTCCCGCCAGCCGTGGCCCCGGAGCCAGGCTCCGGCCGGCAGTGCCCTCGCGGCCGCTGCGACTCGCTCGAGCGCCTCGCCGAGCGACCGCGCCCCCTCCAGGCGCACCTGGCGCCGGGCGAGCGCCCAGGTCGGGAAGTGGACGTGGGCGTCCGTGAATCCGGGGAGGACGCAGCGGCCGCCGAGGTCGACGACCTCCGGGCTCGCGAGCGCGGTCTCATGCGTGCCGACGCCGCCTGCGATGCGCTCGCCCGTGACCGCAAGCGCGCGCGCGACCGGCAGCGCACGGTCCATGGTGCGGATGAGGCCGTTGTCGAGAATCACGCTCCAGATCCCGGGAAAATGCTACGCATTTCCCGGGAGGGGAAGCTAGACCCTTCGCTCCGCTCGGGTGGACTGAGGCTAGCGGCGCCCTGGAAACCAGGGCCGCGGGCGCTCTTCGCAGACGCGCGAGTCGGCGCGGTAGAGAAGGGCGAGCGGGCCGGCAAGGACGACGAGGACGACGACGATCAGCGCAACCACGATCTCAGCATGCCCGAGCTTGTCTATTAGCTTAAATCGAGTCATCGTTCATAACAATCATGCAAACTGATAGTTGGCTCGGCATCGAGCTGCGGCACCTGGCGGCGCTCCAGGCCGTCGCGGGCGAGGGTTCGTTCGGCCGCGCCGCCGTTCGCCTCGGCTACACCCAGTCGGCGGTGAGCCAGCAGATCGCGATGCTCGAGCGCATCGTCGGCGAGCGGCTGCTCGAGCGTCCCGGTGGGCCGAGGGCGGTGTCGCTGACGGAGGCGGGCCGGCTCCTCCTGCGCCACGCGGAGGGGATCGTCGCGCGTCTGAAGGCCGCCCAGGCGGACCTCGCTGCCCTCTCGGAGGGCGCGGCCGGATCGCTCCGCATCGGGACGTATCAGAGCGTCGGGGCGAAGATCCTGCCAGAGCTCATGCGCCGCTTCGGAGGCGACTGGCCGCTCGTCGAGATCCGCCTGACGGAGTCCTCCGACGACGGCCACCTGCTCACGCTCGTCGAGCGCGGGGAGCTCGATCTCGCCTTCGCGATCCTGCCGCTCCCCGACGGCCCTTTCGAGGCGGCCGAGCTCATGCGCGACCCGCACGTGCTCCTCGTCCAGGCCGGATCTCCGCTCGCCGGCCGGGCCGTCGCCCCGCCCCTCGAGGAGATCGCGAGGCTCCCGCTGATCGGCTACCGGCAGTGCCGGAGCGCGCACCAGGTGGAGCAGCACTTTCGCGGCATCGGGCTCGCGCCGAACGTCGTCTTTCGCTCGGACGACAACGGCACCGTGCAGGGCCTCGTCGGCGCAGGGGTGGGGGCTGCGCTCGTGCCGCTCCTGAGCGTCGACCCCAGCGACCGGGTTGCGGTCCTCGGGCTCGACGCGATCGTGCCGCCGCGCCGGATCGCGATCGCCTGGCATCGCGACCGCTATCGCTCGCCGGCCGCGCGCGCGTTCGTCGAAGCGGCGAGAGGTCTCTGCGCCGAGCTCGAGCGCGGCACCGACGCAGCCGCCGCCTGAGCGACGGTGCGCTAACGCCAGTGAGCCTGGAAGTCCGGGCCGCGCGAGTCCGGCTCGCGGGTGGGGCGGCGGATCTGGAGCGTCAGCGGCATGGGGAAGTCGACCCCGATGAAGACGGCCTGCCCAGGCGCGAGGCTCGGAAGGAACTCGACGGCCGAGCGGTCGAGCTCGCCGGAGGCGCGCTCCACGACCGACCGGTCGGCGTCGTTGATGAGGCGGTGGACGACGAACGTGCCGACCTGGCTCAGGATGCCCTCCGGGAGGTCGCGTGGCCGCTGTGTCGAGAGGCAGACGGTTCGCGAGTACTTCCGGCCTTCCTTGGCGACGAGCTCGAAGGCGTCGAGCAGGTAGCTCCACGTCTCGTCGCCCATCTCCTTGTTGACGAACTGGTGCGCCTCGTCGACGAGGATCACGACGGGCTTGCCTGCGTAGGCGCCGGTCTTGCCGAGCTCGAGGAGGTGGCGGCCGATCGCGTTCGCGACGATCTCACGGATCGACTGCGTGTAGGCGAGCTGGCGGAGCGAGATCCTGAGCACCGTGTCGTTCGAGTCGAGAAACTCGCGGATAACCTGTGGCACCGTGTAGGGCGCGTCCGTCTGGAAGATCGAGTGGTACTCCGGCGCGGTCAGGTGCGCCTCGATCCGGGCGATGAGCGCGTCGCAGCTGTTGAGGTCACCCTCGTGCGGGCCGCCCCAGCGGGCGCGCTGCGTCGGCGTGGCGGCCGAGCCCTCCGAGGGCCAGACGCACTCGAGGCGGATCTGGTTCGGCAGGAGCCCGATCTCGAAGCTCGCCGCGTGCGAGTCGATGACGTCGATGTGCCGCTTGTACTCGTCGTCGAACGTCTGCTTCGACTGGTGCGCCTTCGGGATGCAGCCGTTGCCCGCGACGAGTTGGTGTCCGAGCCCGAGAACCGCCGCGAGCTTGAGGCTCTTGATGGCGGAGCGCATGCGTGCGAGCTGCACAGCGGAGTCGGGGCGGAAGAGGGCGATCAGATCCTCCTCGACGAGCTCCCGGTAAGGGAAGATCGCCTCGACGGTGGAGTGCGGCCGGTCGGCGCCGCCGACCGCGACGTGGCGGGCGCCGGAGTCGATCCGGTGGTACTCGCCCGTCGGGTCGAGCAGGACGAGCTTCGCCCGGTACCCCTGGCAGGCCTCGATGACGCGCGCGAGGGTGTAGCTCTTGCCGCCGCCTGTCGCGCCGAGGAGGGCGCAGTGGCGGCCGAAGAGGCGCTCGGGGGTGAGGCCGACCGGTGTCCCGTCCGGCAGCGAGGCGATGTCGAGGACGAGCGGCTCGCCGATGAGCCCGCCGCGCCCGCTCTCCTCCGCGACCCATTTGACGAGCAGCGGGTGCGCCGAAAAGACCGAGGCGCCGAGCGTCGGGTAGTATGTAACGCCGGCGTACACCTCGCCGCTCGCGACGTCGAGCGTGGTCAAGAGCTTCATCGTCGCGACAGGGCCGACCGCTTGCGCGCCCGGCTCGCGGTCGGGGAGTACGACGCTCGACACGCGCCCGAGCACGGCCAGCTTCCCGCAGTCGATGACGGCGAAGTCGCCGACCTGGGCGGACGCGACCGCCGGCCCGGCTTCTCCGTTCGGCGTCTGGAAGACGTGGAACGTCGCGGAGACGGCGTCGACCTGCGAGACGGTGCCGACTGACCGCACCGGGTCGAACGGATGAGCGGGAAGGCTTGTGCTCGTGCTGGTGAGTTCGGTGCTCATGCGACGTGGTCCCTCGACCTCTGATCCTGACCGCGAGCCCCGCGGCCGTCACTAGACGATCGGACAGGCGCGTCGGGACGGACGGACGGGGCGCCGGGCCACGGCTTGGGAGCGCTACTAGAATCGGCACGATGGGTTACGACCCCCTCTCGGCGGAGCAGCGCGAGCTCCGCGAGCTCGTCCGGACGCTCGCCCGCGAGAAGATCGCGCCCCGCGCCGCCGAGATCGACGCGAGCGGAGAGTTCCCCTGGGACGTCGTCGCCCTCTACCGGGAGCTCGGCATCTTCGGCCTCCCCTTCGAGGACTGTCACGGCGGCACCGGCACCGGGGCGCTCATGACCTTCGTCGCCCAGGAGGAGCTCGCGAAGGTCTGCGCGACGAGCGCCCTCATCCTCGGCGTCCAGGATCTCGGCGGGCTCGCCCTCAGGCTCGCAGGCTCGGACGAGCAGAAGGAGCGCTACCTCGCGAAGCTCGCGAGTGGGGAGTGGCTCGCCGCCTACGCCCTCACGGAGGCCGGCTCGGGCTCGGACTCGGCCGCGATGCGCACGACCGCGCGCTGCGAGGGCGGGGACTACGTCCTCGACGGCTCGAAGCGCTTCATCACGAACGCCTCCGTCGCGAGCCTCTACACCGTCTTCGCCAAGACCGACCCCGCAGCCGGTCACGAGGGCATCTCGTGCTTGCTCGTCGAAGCCGGGTCGCCGGGCTTCGAGGTTGCCCGAATCGAGCCGAAGATGGGCATCAAGGGCTCGACGACGGGGGAGCTCGTCTTCGAGGGCTGCCGCGTCCCGGCCGAGAACCTCGTCGGGGACGAGGGCGAGGGCTTCAGGATCGCGATGCGTGTCCTCGACCGCTCCCGCCCCGGCGTGGCCGCCCAGGCGCTGGGGCTCGCCCAGGGCGCGACCGACTACGCGCTCGAGTACGCGAGGACGCGGGAGACGTTCGGCAAGCCGATCGCCGAGCACCAGCTCGTGGCGGCGATGCTCGCCGACATGGAGACGAAGTGCGAGGCGGCGCGCGGGCTCCTCTACAGGGTCGGGCAGATGATCGACGAGGGCATGGACGGCCCCGCGCTCACGAAGGCCTCGGCCCAGGCGAAGCTCTTCTGCTCGGACGTCGCCATGGAGGTGACGACCGACGCCGTCCAGATCCTCGGCGGCTACGGCTACATCAAGGAGTATCCGCTCGAGCGCATGATGCGCGACGCGAAGATCACGCAGATCTACGAGGGCACGAATCAGATCCAGCGGCTCGTGATCGCACGCGAGATGCTCAGGGAGAGCCGGGCGTTCCTGCTTGCGGGCCCGGTCTGACGGCCTCTACGACGAGGCGTAGGGGTCGGCCGCTCGGAGGCACTGCTGGTAGTAGGCGGCTTCCTTCGTGATCGCGTGGCAGTCCGCCTGGCGCTCGGGGCTCGTCGTCTTGAACGAGCCCATGATCGAGCCGATCGAGTAGAAGCAGCCACCGCGGAGCTCCTTGGGCGCCTCATTGCAGAGGGCGGAGGCCTGGAGGCCGCTCGAGTAGTTCGCGGTCATGTCCTTCGCGGCGGCGTTCACACAGTCCACCTGGCCGCCGAACGGCTTCGCGACCGCGCAGAGCTTCAGGATCTCCTCCGGGTTCTGGCGCGTGCTCCCGGACGCGTCCCGCCCGTAGGACTGGAAGCAGGTGGCGACCCAGTTCGTCTCGACGCCCGCGCAGATCTTCGCCGTCTTCTTCCAGTCGAAGCCGTTGAGGCGCAGGACGCGCGAGGTGACCATGAGGTAGCAGTAGAGCTTGTCGTTCTCCTTCACCCAGTTGCAGGGGTAGACCGGGTCCGAGTCCTTCAGCCACTTCGACTTGAAGCCGTAGGAGGACGAGATGTTCTCCATGAAGACGCCGCCCTTGCACGAGGTCTGGTCCCAGGAGGTCGCGAGCCGGTCGCAGACGCGGAGGGCGAAGGGGAGGTCGTAGCCGGAGAAGATCATGAGCCCATGTCCGAGGCCGTGGACGCACTGGTAGAGGATCCACGTGACCCGGCGGATGGACGGGTCGGAGCAGAGGTCGCTGGCGACCTTGCCGACCGCCTGCACCGACCTCGAGTCGACGGTGATGAGAGCCCGCTCGAGAATGCCGTGGTAGTAGCCCGACCAGCAGCTCGACTCACCCTCTGAAAAGGCCTTCGCAACGTTGCCCTTGTCGCGCGCGAGCGCCGCCGAGCCGATCGTGTGGGCGATCCGGTGGCAGTCGGCCTCGATGGGACCGGGGTTCGCGATGTCCTGGTCGTAGATCTTGAACGCCGCCTTTGGGCCCTGATAGAAGGTGATGTTCCCGAAGGCCTGCTCGTAGCAGGTGTTCGACCCCTTATCGCCGCAGGACTCGAGCGTGGTCTTGTCCGGCTTGAAGTTGCCCGCGACCGGGTGGAAGTCGACGGCGACGGCGGGCTGGGACTGGCTGCCGGCGGCCGGCGTGCTCCCCGGCGCGGGCGCCTGCGAGCTGCTCGAGCTGCCGCAGGCCGCGAGCGCGAGCGCGAGTACGGCAAGGGCTGCTGCCGGGGGGACGGCGCCTCGGAGCTTCATTCCGTCTCACGGTAGCGCACGGCCGAGCCTCGCTGGCAGCTTCCCTCGTAGAATCGTCGCGTGGGGAGGGCGAGCGGCTACGACGCGGTCGTGGTGGGCGCCGGGCCGAACGGGCTCGCCGCTGCGATCACGCTCGCCCGGGCCGGCCGCTCCGTCCTCGTCCGCGAGGCGGCGGACACCGTCGGGGGCGGCACGCGCTCGGCCGAGCTGACGCTCCCTGGCTACGTCCACGATGTCTGCTCCGCTGTCCACCCGCTCGCGCTCGGCTCTTCGTTCTTCCGCTCGCTCCCGCTCGCGGAGCACGGGCTCGAGTTCGTCCACCCAGAGGCGCCGCTCGCGCATCCACTCGACGGCGGGCGGGCGGTCGTCGTCGAGCGCTCGCTGGAGCAGACGGCGGCCGGGCTCGGGCCGGACGGCCGCGCCTACGCGCGGCTTCTCGGATCGGTCGTCTCGGGCTGGGAGCGGCTCGGGGAGGCGATCCTCGGCCCGCTCCTCGCCGTGCCGCGGCACCCGCTCGCGCTTGCCCGCTTCGGCTTTGTCGCGCTGCGGCCGGCGACGAGCCTCGCTCGGCGGACCTTCCGCGAGGAGCCGGCGCGGGGGCTCTTCGCCGGCGCGGCGGCGCACTCGATCCAGCCGCTCGAGCGCGTGGGCACGTCGTCCTTCGGGCTCGTCCTGCTCGCGCTCGCGCACGTACACGGCTGGCCGGTCGCGCGCGGGGGCTCGCAGGCGATCGCCGACGCGCTTGCGTCGTATCTCCGCTCGCTCGGTGGCGTCGTCGAGACCGGGGCCCCGGTCGACTCGCTCGGCGAGCTGCCTCCCTCGCGGCTCGTCCTCTGCGACGTGACTCCGCGCGAGCTCCTGCGGCTCGCCGGTGACCGGCTCTCCGGCCGCTACCGGCGGGCCCTGGAGCGGTTCCGTTACGGGGCCGGGGTCTTCAAGCTCGACTACGCCCTCGACGGGCCGGTGCCGTGGGCCGCTCCGCAGTGCCGCCGCGCAGCCACCGTCCACCTGGGCGGGACGCTCGCGGAGATCGCCGCGTCCGAGCGTGCCCCGGCGCGTGGCGACCACGCGGAGCGGCCGTACGTGCTCCTCGCCCAG
>JBGPNP010000003.1:0-28246 GCA_041487575.1 Gaiellaceae bacterium
AGCGCAGCGGCTCCTGGCTGGCTGGTGTCGTAGCGTGGTCGCTCATCTGGAAAGCAAGTTGCTCGCTCACCGGCATGTCATCCGAGCATAGCCCGCTCGGCGGACAGCCAGAGCCGCGCGCCAGAGAATCGTCACACTTCCTCCACGCTCTTGTTACAGGCGCGGTCCTTGCCCTCGCGCTCGCCTCCTCAGCGACCGCCGCCCCCCCGGTGGCCGGCATCTTCGTCCCCGGCAAGAGCCTCGGCGGCGTCTCCCTCGGGATGACGAAGCACGACGTGCTCCAGACCTGGGGGCGTCGGCACGGCGATTGTCGGAACTGCTCGCAGACCACCTGGTACTTCAACTACGAGAAGTTCCAGCCCCAGGGCGCGGGCGTCGTCTTCCGACGCGGGCGGGTCGTCCAAGTGTTCACGCTCTGGAAGCCACAGGGCTGGCGGACGTCGGGCGCGCTCCTCCTCGGCGCCCGGGTCCAGCAAGTGCTGAAGGCGTACGACCCGCTCGACAAGCGCGTTTGCTCCGGCTACTACGCGCTCCTGAAGCCCGGAAGAAAGGTCGTCTCCGTCTTCTACATCGACGGGACGGAGCTCTGGGGCTTCGGCCTCACGCGGCCGGAGGTCTCCCCCTGCCTTTGAAGCCGCTCCGCTCGTCCTCAGCGAGCAACGCGACGAGCGGGATGACGGCGAGGATCGGGATCGCCGTCGTAGGCCAGACGGCGGCGTAGCCGCCGGTCTGCTTCAGGAACGGGCGGAAGATGTCGATCGCCGCGCCGGTCGCGAGCGGGCCGATGATGAGGCCGAGACCCTTCGTCGTCGTCGCGAGGCCGGTGACCGCACCCCGGTCGCTGTCCGGCATGATCTTGAAGAGGAGGCCCCAGGCGAGCGTCATCACCGTGCCGCCGGCGACGGCGACGGGGAAGATCAGCCCGAGATAGCCCCAGTGCCACGTTCTCGCGAAGCCGCCGGTGAGGAGCCCGAGCCCGTAGACGACCGAGGCGCCGAGGATGACCCGCCCGAGCCCGAAGTGGTCGCCGAACCAGCCGGACACCGCCGCGGCGACGACGTAACCCCCGGCGACGACCGCGAGGATGACCGAAGAGACGTAGTGCGGCTGGTGGAGCCCGTCGATGACGTAGAGGACGACGAACGTCCGCATCCCGGCGAACGTCGCCTCCCACGCCGTGTTCGCGATCAGAAACCGCCGCACGTCGCGGTCGCGGCGGACAATCCGCCACGGCGCCGCGAGGAAGGTCCGGAAGCGCTCGTACCGGCGGGCGCCGCCGAGCTCCTCCCGGACGAGGACGACGACCGCGCCGCACGTCACGAGAGTGATGCCGGCGGCGAGGACGAAGGGAAACGGCTCCCAGACGCCGAGGAGGACACCCCCGCCAACGAGCGCGCCGCCGAGCGCCGCGCCGCGCAGGATGTGCTGCGCCCCCTGCGCGCGCCCGAACACGTCGTGCGGCAGCATGTCCGGGTACAGGCCCCGGTAAGGCGGTTCGTAGATGTAGTAGGCGAAGTAGAAGCCGAAGAGCGCGAGCGCGACGGCCGGCAGCGTGTGCATGAAGGCGACGAGCGCTAGCGTCACCGCCATCGGGGCGAGCGCGAGGAGCATGAACGGCCGCCGCCGCCCAAGGCCGCTCTGCGTCGCGTCGCTCATCGGTCCGACGAGGAGCGGGAGGAAGATCGCAAAGCCGCCCTCGGCCGCGAGGACGAGCCCGATCAGCGTGCTCGAGGTCGTGAAGTCGCCGAGAAGCGGCGGCACGTACGCGGCGACGGTCGTGATCGACCACGCCAGGCCGAAGGCCCCGAACCCGAGCGTCCAGATGAGCCTCCCCACCGGCTGCTCGGCACTCGCCGGCCGGGCGACGAGCGCGAGCCGGGGACGGTCAGCGGTCAAGGCGCCGAGTCTAGTGGATCGGCCGGAGCGGCCCTAGGGGCCTAGAGCCCGAGCGCGGCCGGCAGGGCGAGGAGGTCGGAGAGCGTGTCGTCCCGCTCCGGAAAGCGGCCCTCGCGGTCGAGGAGGACGGCCCGCATCCCGACGGCACGGGCGCCCACGACGTCGTCCTCGACCGAGTCGCCGACCATGACCGCATGCCGGGCCTCGACCGCGAGGAGCTCCAGCGCGGCCCTGAAGATCGTGGGGCTCGGCTTCACCTTCCCGTGTGTGCCCGAGGAGATCCAGGCGTCCACGTCGAGGCCGAAGTGGTGGATGAACGCGTCGAGGTCGCGACTCGTGTTCGAGACGAGGCCGATCTTGAGCCGGCGAGCGCGCAGCTCCACGAGCACCGGGAGCGCGTCCTCGTACAGCTCGAAGTTCCGGGCGTGCTCCCAGCCCTGCACGATCTCGAGCGCGACCTGGTGGACGGCCGCGCCCTCGCCGCCCATGCCGCGGACGATGTCCTCGGTGAAGCGGACCCAGACCTCCTCGTCGTGGTCGAGCTCCGGGTGGTGCTCCAGGTCGTCGACGGCCGCGACCCGCGCGGCGTCGTAGCGCGCCGGGTCGAGCGCGAGCCCGTGGCCGTCACCCGCCCGACGGTAACCCTCCGGCCCAAGCGTCGGCCCGGGCTTCGCGATCGTGAAGTCGACGTCGAAGAGGACCGCGCGGACGATCACACGCCGGCGGGCCAGCGGTACGCGACCGGCTGGCGGTTGGCGAGCGAGGGCAACGCGCGGCGGATCTGCTCCATGCGGGCCCTGTCGATCTCCGTGGAGACGACCGTGTCCTCGTCGGGCGCGGCGGCGAGGACGACCCCCCAGGGGTCGACGATCATCGAGCGGCCGTAGCACGCCCGCCCGTCGGCGTCGACGCCCCACTCGTTGGCGGCCGCGACGTAGCACTGGTTCTCGACCGCGCGCGCCCGAAGGAGGAGCTCCCAGTGGTCCTTGCCGGTGTAGAGGGTGAAGGCGGCCGGCACGGTCACGAGCTCAGCGCCCCCGAGCGCGAGGATGCGGTAGAGCTCGGGGAAGCGGAGGTCGTAGCAGATCGTCAGCCCGACGTTCCAGCCCTCGACCTCGCAGTTCGTGACCTCGTCGCCGGGCTCCTCGGCCTCGGACTCGCGGTAAACGTGCCCGCCGACCTCGACGTCGAACATGTGGATCTTGCGGTAGACGGCCGCGATCTCGCCGTCGGTGTCGAGGACGACGCACGTGTTCGAGAGCTTCTCGTGGCGCTCGCGGATCTCCGTGATCGAGCCACCGACGATCGTGATCCCATGCCGTCTCGCCCAGGAGCGCATCGCCGCGACGGTCTCGCCGCCCTCGAGCGGCTCGGCGGCGGCCCGGAAGACGTCTGCCGAGCCCAACGCGTTCCACTTCTCCGGGAGGAGGACGAGGTCGGCGCCGGTGGCCGCGGCCCGCGCGACGAGGCGCTCGGCCGTCTCGAGGTTGTCCGCCTTGGCGGCGGTCGAATGCATCTGCACGCAGGCGATGCGAAGACGATCGGCCACGCCGCAAGGATAGCCCTCGGTGCTTACGAGCGCTCAAGCGCGGGGAAAGCACGAAGGCCGCCGGTCTGCGCGGGCCGGCGGCCTTCCGTCCATCGGGGTGCCGGGATTCGAACCCGGGACCTCACGGTCCCGAACCGTGCGCGCTACCAGGCTGCGCTACACCCCGAGCCCGGATAGGTTAGCGGAATGGCCTCCAGAGACGACATCGTCGCCTTCGCAGACCAGTACCTCGAGGCCGCTTCCTACGCGGACTACGGACCGGTCGGGCTCCAGGTCGTGGGCGGCCCGCAGGTGCGAAAGATCGCCTGCGCCGTCTCGGCCTCCCGCGAGCTCTTCGAGCGTGCGGCCGCCGCCGGCGCCCAGCTCGTCCTCGTCCACCACGGGCTCTTCTGGGACCGCGACACTCGCGTCGTCGGGCCCGTGATGCGCGAGCGCCTGCGCGTCCTCTTCGACGCCGGGCTCACGCTCCTCGCCTACCACCTCGCCCTCGACGCGCATCCCGAGGTCGGGAACAACGCGCTCCTCTGCCGCGGGCTCGGCGTCGAGCCGGAGCGGCGCTTCGCCGGCATCGGCTTCGGCGGGCGGCTTCCCGAGCCAATTCCGGTCGGCGAGCTTGCCCGCCGCCTCGAGGAACAACTCGGCCGGGAGCCGCTCGTCTTCCCCTACGGGCCCGAGCGGGTCGAGCGCGTGGCGGTCTGCTCCGGCGGCGCCGCTCAGTACCTGCCCGAGGCCGCAGTGGGAGGCTACGACTGCTACGTCACGGGCGAGGCCGCCGAGCCGACGATGCGCTCAGCCCTCGAGCTCGGCGTCCACTTCGTCGCGGGGGGCCACTACGCGACCGAGACGCTCGGCGTTCAGGCCCTCGCCACCCGGCTCGCCGAGCGCTTCGGGCTCGAGTGGGAGTTCGTGGACCTCCCCAACCCGGTCTAGGAAGTCGCGGAGGAGCGCGGCGCACTCCGCCGGGCGCTCCGAGATGACGAGATGCCCCGCGCCCGGGATCGTCCGGAGCGGCGCGCCGAGGCGACGGGCGTACTCGAAGCCGTGCTCGAGCGGCGTGAGGCGGTCGCGGGCGCCCCAGACGACGAGGCTCGGGCAGGAGACACGGGCGAGATCGGCGAGCGCGTCGGAGGCGACGAGCGCTCTCCCGGCGGTGGCCGTGTCCCGCGCGCGGGCCGGGCCGTCGAGGAACCCCAGCACCGCCTCGGCGGAGAGCGCCGGCGGGTCGTGCGCGCCCCACCCTCCGAACACGACCCGTTTCAGCCCGGGCGAGCGGGCGACGCGAAAGCGGTGGCGCGCCGCCGCGCGAGAAGGGCGCAGCGTCGTCGTGAGCCGGATCCAGAACCGGGCCCGCCACGTCTTGGCGACCATGCCGCTGGCCGCGACAAGGACGAGGGCGGAAACCGCGTCCGGACGGCGCACCGCCAGCTGCAGGGCCACCTCGCAGCCCATCGAGTGCCCGACGACGGCCGCCGGGAGCATGTGCTCGCGCTCCGCGAGCTCGGCCAGAGCGCCGGCGAAGCTCCAGAGGCCCTCGGGCGCGGAGGCCGGCGCCGAGCCCCCGTGACCCGGCAGGTCGGGCACGAGGACCCGCCGGAATCGCGCCAGCTCGGGTGCGACGAGCGTCCAGTTCGTGGCTGCGCCGCCGAGCCCGTGCACCAGGACGACCGGCGACCCCGAGCCCCCGACGAAGTACCGCATCGGCGTACCCGAGATCACCGCAACGCGCTCCTCGAAGCCCGCGAGCAGGATTGCCTCCGACATGTCGAGCGCCTATTCTTCCTATATGACCCACGAAGGGAAGCGGATCGCGGAGTGAGGGCCGCGACCGCAAGACACGAGGGAGCCCTTTAGCCCGCCCGCGCTGCGCTGGCGGGCTTTTTCGTACCTGCGAGACGTTTCGGCGAAAGGAGTCTCAGTGGCCAACCATCTCACGCCTGAGGAGCTTGCCAAGGAACTCGGGATCGATCGCCAGGAGATCATCCGCGTCTGCGTCGAGGAGTCGATCCCGATCTACCAGGGGAAGATCGACAAGACCCTGTTCCAGGCGCAGCTCGAGGCGTCGAGGGCGACCTCAGCCGCCGCGTAGGCCGAGAGACCGAGTTACCTAACCGCGCGCAGTCGCGCGCTTGCGCTTCGCGGGAGCCTTCTCCGCCGGCTCCTCCCGTGCCTTCACCTGGGCGAGCGACTGGCGCAGTGCCTCCATGAGGTCGACGACGGGAGCCGGGGCGAAGGGCTCGGGGCGGGCGATCTCCTGGCCGCCGAGCTTTGCGTCGAGCATCGCGCGGAGCTCACGTCGGTAGTCGTTTGCGAACTCCTTGGCGTCGAACTCGCCGACGAGGCTCTCGACGAGCTGCTTCGCCATGGCGAGCTCGGGCTCCTTGACCTCGGTCGCCTGCACGGCCTCGTCGATCTCGGCACGCGAGCGGATGTCCTCGGCGAAGTAGAGGGTCTCGAGCGCGAGCGAGTCGCCGAGCGGCCGGATCAGGCAGAGGTTCTCCTTGTTCCAGAGGACGAACTTGCCGACGGCGGCTACGCCGGCGTCCTGCATCGCGCGGAGGAGCAGGACGTAGGGGCGCCGCTGGGCCTCGGCCTCGGGGGGGGCGAGGTAGTAGCAGCGGTCGAAGTAGAGCGGGTCGACGTCCGCGAGCGCGACGAACCTGACGATGTCGACCGACTGCGAGCGCCTGAGGGAGACTGCCTCGAGGTCTGACTCCTCGACGAGGACGTACTGGCCCTTCGCGAACTCCCACCCCTTGACGAGCTCGTCCGCCTCGACGTCGCGCTCGTGCTTGGGGCACCAGCGCTTCTGCTTGATCGGAGTGCCGCACTCGCGGTGCAAGGTGCGGAAGGAGACGTCCCGGCGGTCCTGCGCGACGGCGAGCCCGATCGGGATGTTGACGAGCCCGAAGTTCAAGGAGCCGTTCCAGATCGTTCGCATGGGGCAGGAAGAAGGGTAGCGCGGGAAGCACGGATTCTCCGCGCCCGGCCTCTTCCCTTCACAGGCTGCGCCCGTTAGCTTGCGACGGTGCGAACGATCTCGGAGATCTGGAGCGAGGGCGTCGCCGCCGGGCGGCCGTACCCCGCTTACCTCGTCGAGGAAGAAGGCGCCTGGCGCGAGGTGAGCTGGGCGGAGGCTGGCCGCCGTGTCGAGGAGCTCGCTGCCGGCTTTCTCGACCTCGGGATCCGGAGGGGCGAGAGGGTCGCGATCCTCGCGCGCTCCCGGCTCGAATGGACGCTCTCCGACTTCGCGCTCATCTCGATCGGGGCGGTCGTCGTGCCCATCTACCAGACGAGCTCAGGGCCCGAGTGCGCCTATGTCCTCGAGCACTCCGGCGCGCGCGCGCTCGTCCTCGAGGACGACGAGCAGGCGGCGAAGCTCGCCCCGCACCTGCCCGAGCTTCCCAGCCTCGAGCACGTGATCTCGATGGAGCGTCCGGGCGAGGGGAGGCTCGATCTCGCCGCGCTCACCGAGCGGGGCCGCGCCCTCCTCGAGCGCGAGCCCGGCGCCGTCGAGGACGCTCGCCGCGCGATCCGCGAGGAGGACGAGCTCACGTACGTCTACACCTCCGGGACGACCGGGCCGCCGAAGGGCTGCGTCCTTCTTCACAAGAACTACTGGGTCATGGTCGACATGGTCGACAGGGTCGAGGGATTCTGGTACGAGCGCGACTCGACCGTCCTCTTCCTCCCGCTCGCGCATGTCTTCGGCCGGCTGGTCGAGTTCGGTGGGGCAAGGCGCGGGCTCACGATCGCCTTCTGCCCGGACTCCAACCGGATCGCCGACTCGCTGACGGCCGTGCGGCCGACGATCTTCCCGAGCGTCCCGCGCGTCTACGAGAAGATGTACGCGAGCGTCTCGGCGAGCCTCGCGGAAGCGAACGGCATGCGGCGGAAGCTCGTCGACTGGGCGCTCTCGGTCGGCTACCGGGCCAGCGAGTGCCGCGAGCGGCGGCGGCCCTACCCTCCCGCGCTTGCCCTCCAGCTCCGACTCGCTGACCGCCTCGTCTTCTCGAGGGTGAAAGCACGGCTCGGGGGCAGGGTCCGAGTTCCGGTCTCCGGCGGAGCTCCGCTCGCCAGAGAGATCTGCGCCTTCTTCCACGCGCTCGACATCCGCATCCTCGAAGGCTACGGGCTGACGGAGTCAGGTACTGCCGCGACGTTCAACCGCCCCGGGAACTTCCGGCTCGGCACCGTAGGGCTGCCCTTCCCGGGCTGTGACGTCCGGATCGCGGAGGACGGGGAGATCCTGATCCGCGGCGAGAACGTCTTTGCCGGCTACTACCGCGACGAGGAGTCGACGCGCGCGGCCTTCACCGAGGGCGGCTGGCTCCGGACCGGCGACATCGGCTTCCTCGACGCGGACGGCTTTCTCACGATCACCGATCGCAAGAAGAACCTGATCGTCACGGCCGGCGGGAAGAACATCGCACCTCAGAACATCGAGAACGCGCTGAAGGCCTCCCCCCTCGTCTCCCAGGCGCTCGTGATCGGCGACCGGCGCCCGTACCTGACGGCGCTCGTCACCATCGACGAGGCCGAGGCGGCCGGGCTCACGCCCGAAGACGTGCGTGCGACCGTCGAGCGCGCCGTCGAGGCCATGAACGCAGCCCGCGGTCGCGTCGAGCAGGTCAAGCGCTTCGCGATCCTCCCCCGCGACTTCTCAGCCGCGGAGGGCGAGGTCACCCCGACGCTCAAGCTCAAGCGCCGAATTTGCGAGGAGCACTTCCGCGCCGAGATCGACGGCCTCTACGCTCCCTAGCCGGGGAAAATGCTGGCGCATTTCTCCCGTGGGCTGATGAGCCCCCTCGCTTCGCTCGGGAGTTAGAGCCGGCGCGCGCCGACGTACGTTGCCGCGTACCAGGCCTCGTCCAGGCTCGAGATCTTCACGACATCCCCGGTGTGCGGCGAGTGAATGAACTGCCCGGCGCCGATGTAGATGCCGTCGTGCCCGAGGCCGTCGAAGAAGACGAGGTCGCCCGGCTCGAGCTGGTCGCGCGAGACCGGCGTGCCGTAGCTCCATTGCGAGGCCGCGTTGTGCGGAAGCGACACGCCCATCTGAGCGAAGACGTACATGACGAAGCCGGAGCAGTCGAACCCCGTGTCCGGCGACGATCCGGCCCACTGGTAGGGGATGCCGAGGTACTGCATGGCGATCCCGACGACGCCGCCGAAGCGCGCGGGCGGCGGGTCGCCCGGAGCGGCGGACGCCGCGTCGACCGGGGCCGTCGGCGGGTCCGACTCGAGGCGCGCCCGGGCCGCGGCGGCGAGACGACGCTGACGCGCCGCCTCCTGGACCTGGAGCTTCACGATCTCGTCCTTGATCGAGGAGAGCAGGCGCTGACGCTCGGCGAGCTGACCCTCGATTGCCGCCTTGCGAGTGGCCCTTTCTGCGAGCGCCCGCTTGTGCTTCAAGAGCGACTGCCGCAGCGCCTGCTGGTCTTTGCGGATCTCGGTCCGGAAGCGCCTGACGTCCCGCACGATCCGGACGTACTGGTCGGAGACGCGGTTGACCGTGTCGACGCGGTCGACGACGTCGTTGAGGCTGGAAGCGCCGAGCAGGAGCTCGACGAGCGAGGGGTCGCCCTGCTTGTAGAGCGAGACGAGCCGGCTCGCGATCGCGGCCTGGGCCCTGGCGTAGTTGGCCCGCACGATCCGGAGATTCCGGCGATCGAGGCGAAGCTGGGCCCCGATCTGCTCGACCTGGATCTGAGCGGCGTTGTACGCATCGACAGCCAACTCGAGCTGCGCGTCGATCTGCTGGATCTGAGCGAGGACACGCTCGGCCTCGGCCTGCTTTGCCCCGATCCGGGGCGTAGCCGACGCCGTCGAGGCAGCGACAGAGGCGAGAATCACGAAAGCTGCGAGGAGCGCGTATCGCGTCGCCGGGCGGATCAGATCCTCCTGTCGAGGGGGTCCAGAACGAGCACTGTCGTGCCGGCGTCGTTACAAACCGAGCATCGTACCAGGGTCGGCGGGCGGGTTGCAACAAAGAAAAGCCTGCAATCAGGCGGAAATGCCGCTCTGAGCGGGCTTTTCTGCACCCCTCACAAGCGCCACTTCACCGGACGAGGCAACCGTGATAGTGTCCCGAGCCTCGTGCGAGCCAGTTCACTCCCGCGCTCTGCGCGAGTGGCGGCAACCGGCCTGGCTCTAGTGGTTGCGCTCCTCGCCGTCGCGGTCGCGAAGGCAGACGACCCGGCCACATTGCGCGGGCAGGCGCAGCGCCTCCAGCCTGCGAACGATCAGCTTGCCGCGCGCTCGCGGAGCGCGCTCCTGCAGCTCTACGCGCTCGAGAGCCGGCTCGCATCCTCGGGGCGCCGGATCGACTCCCTCCGGGCCGACGCGGCCGGCCTCGCCCGTGCGGAAGCCTCGGCGCGGCGAAGGCTCCGGATCGCCCGGCTGGCCCGCGCCGAGGCCGAGCGCCAGCTCGCCTCCCGCCTGACCGCGCTCTACGTCCAGGGCGAGCCTGATGCGCTCGCCGTCGTCCTCGGCGCCGACTCGCTCTCCGACGCCATCTCCGCCCTCGACAGCCTGAACCGCCTCGCCGCGCAGGACGAGGCGATCATCAGCCGTGTACGGAGGACGTCGGCCGAGCTTCGCTCCTCCGTCGCGGCCCTCGAGGCCCGCCGCGCGGCGCTCGGAAGGCTCATCTCGAAAGCAAAGGCCGCCCGCGCGTCGCTGTCCGCAGCCCGCCTTGAGCGGACGTCCTACCTCGAGGGCCTCTCCCAGGCTCGGAGGCTCAACGAGCGCCAACTGGCGCGACTCGTTGCCCAGGCTGACGCGATCGAAGCGCGCGCGCAGGAGCTCCAGGCCGAGCCGCCGGCACCCGCCGACGTCGCCGCCTCGACCGGCGCGGCACCAATCGCCGCGGTGACCGCCGGGCAGACGCTCACCGTCGTTGCGACCGGTTACTCCCTGGCTGGCCACACGGCCACCGGCCTCCCGGTCGGATGGGGCATCGCCGCCGTCGATCCGTCGGTCATCCCCCTGGGCACGCGGATGACCGTGCCCGGCTACGGCGAGGCCGTCGCCGCCGACACGGGCTCGGCCGTACGAGGCGCCGAGATCGATCTGTGGTTCCCGACGGTCGCGGAGGCGCTCGCGTGGGGGACGCGCACCATCACCGTGACGCTGCATTAGCGGTTCACTAGACTCTCGCCGTCACGCCGGGGGAGGGACGTGCCCTGAGCCGATCGCCCATTCCTGATCGAACACACCCGGCGAGTGGGCTGGACGGCGTTCGCGTGCTCCTGGTGGACGACCACGACCTGTTCCGGTCGGGACTCCGGAGCCTTCTCGCCGGACAGGGAATCGAGGTCGTCGGCGAGGCGCCGGACGGCGAGACCGCCGTGCGGCTCGCCCAGGAGCTGGCGCCGGACGTCGTCGTCATGGATCTGAACATGCCGGGGACGAGCGGCATCGAGACGACCCGACGGCTCACGGACGCCGCCCCACTCGTCCGCGTCCTCGTCCTCACGATCTCGGCCGAGGACGCGGACGTCACGAATGCGGTCGTGGCCGGAGCCTCCGGCTACCTACTCAAGGACTCGTCGGTCCAGGACCTCGTCGCCGGCATCCGCGCCGCGGCGGCAGGAGAGGCTCTCGTCTCGCCGTACATCGCAGCGAAGCTCCTGAAGCGCATCCGCTCGCAGTCGGTCTCACTCGACGCAGCCGAGACGATCCGGAGCGAGCTCTCCGACCGGGAGATCGAGGTGCTGAAGCTCATCGCCATCGGCAAGGACAACGCAGACATCGCCCAAGAGCTTTTCATCAGCCCGAAGACCGTGAAGAACCACATCTCGAACATCCTCGTGAAGCTCCAGATCGAGAACCGGATCCAGGCAGCCGTCTACGCGATCCGGAGCGGGATGTAGTGCACCGTCCGGCGAATACGGCGCGCTAGGCAGGTGAGAGAGGCGGCACGCCTCGGGCTCGCGGCCCTGGCCACACTCCTTACGCTTTGGACGGCCACTGCCGAGGCCCACGCCGCAGCCGCCTCGCTCGCGGCACGCCTCGACCGGGCTCTGACCGCGAAGGGCGTGTCTGCCGAGGCGACCGGCGCGATCGTCATCGACCTCGAGACGGGCGAGGTGGTCTTCGAGCGAAACGAGGGCCTCTCCCTCATCCCCGCATCCAACGAGAAGCTCACGGTCGCGGTCGCCGCCCTCGCGCTGCTCGGGCCGGGCTACCGGATCGGAACCGATGTGCTCGGTGACGGCACGCAGAGGGGTGCGGCGTGGGCGGGGGACCTCTACCTGAGAGGCCAGGGCGATCCGACGCTGCACAGACGAGACCTGCGCCGTCTGGCGCGCAGGCTCCGAGCCGCCGGCATCCGCCGCGTAAGCGGGAACGTGCTCGGGGACGAGTCGTTCTTCGACGCGCAGCGCACCGCTCCGGGCTGGAAGCCGTCGTTCTACGGCGAGGAGTCGGCGCCCCTCTCGGCCCTCGTCGTCGACCGAGCGGTCGTGAAGGGCCACTGGGTCGACGACCCGGCCTCGGCCGCAGCAGGGGCGTTCGCGAAAGAGCTCGAGAAAGCGGGGATCCGCGTGGCCGGGAAGGCAGGCGTCGGCGTGACTCCGCCGAACGCAGCCCCCCTGGCCGGGGTTCTATCCGAACCGCTCGCGCAGATCGTGTCGTGGATGAACCAAGAGAGTGACAACTTCGTCGCCGAGATGCTCCTAAAGGGTCTCGGCGCCCGCCTCGGCAGAGGCGGGACGACGGCCGCGGGCGCCGAGGTCGTCAGCACGATCCTGAGGCGGCTCGGCGTCCCGCTCCGCGGCGTCCGCCTCGCGGACGGCTCGGGGCTCTCCGTACGCGACCGGCTCACCCCCGAGGCCCTCGCCGCACTCCTCATCGCCGCCTGGAACAACCCAGGGCTGCACGGCCCCTTCCTCGCGTCGCTCGCGGTTGCCGGCGAGAGCGGGACGCTCGAGGACCGGCTTGAGAAGCCGCCCGCGCGCGGACGAGTCTTCGGGAAGACGGGGACGACCAACCGCGCCTCGAGCCTCTCCGGCTATGTCGGCAGCCGCTACGCGTTCGCCGTGATCATGAACGGGCGACCGATCCCTTCGTGGTTCGCCCGCAAGGCACAGGACCGCTTCGTCCGGCTACTCGCCGCACGAGCCGGCGAGTAGCGCGCGGAACGCCGCTTCGTCCAGGATCGGCACCCCGAGGCGCTGCGCCTTCTCCAGCTTCGAGCCAGGACCTTCTCCGACGACGAGGCCCGCGGTCTTCTTCGAGACGGAATCGGTGACCTTCGCGCCGACCGCCTCGAGCGCCGCGTTCGCCTGCTCGCGAGAGAAGCCCGCGAGCGTGCCCGTAACGACGTAGGTCTGCCCGGTCAACGGCCCCTCGACGGGTCGCTCGCCCGCGCCCGCCTCCATGGTGAGCCCGAGCTCGCGCAGCTCCTCGACGAGCCGGCGATTCTCCTCGTCCGCGAACCACTCGGCAACGAGCTCGGCGCGGTCAGGGCCGATACCCTCGACGTCCTCGAGCTGCTCCTGGCTCGCTGTCATGAGCGCGTCCACCGAGCCGAAGTGACGCGCGAGGTTCTGGGCCATGACCCAGCCGACCTTCGGGATGTTCAGCCCGAAGAGGACGCGGTGAAAGGGCTGCCCCTTCGAGCGCTGAACGGCCTCCGCCGCCCTCGCGGCCGAGATCTCGGCGTAGCCGTCGACCTCGACCAGCTGCTCCTTGGTCAGCCGGTAGAGGTCGGGCATCGAGCGCAGAAGCTCGAGGCCCCAGAGCTTGCGCACGAACTGCTCGCCCACGCCCTCGATGTCCATGGCAGCACCGACCCAGTGGATCAGTGTCTCGAGGCCTCGCGACGGGCATCCCCGGTTGGGGCAGCGGTGCATGACCTCGCCCACCGGCTTGACGACCTCGACGCCACAGAGCGGGCAGCGGCTCGGCATCTTGAACGGAACAGCGCCCTCGAGGTGCGGGAGCACCGGCCCGACGACCTGCGGGATGACGTCGCCGGCCCGCTGGACGACGACCGTGTCGCCCTCGCGGATGTCCTTGCGGTTGATGTCCTCCTCGTTGTGGAGCGTCGCCGTCGAGACGGTCACGCCGCCGACCTCGACCGGCTCGAGCTGTGCCCACGGGTTGAGCGCTCCGGTCCGGCCGACGCGGATGTGGATCTTCACGAGCCGCGTCTGCGCCGTGCTCGGCGCCCACTTGAACGCACGCGCCCAGCGCGGCCGCTCGTGCAGCGCGCCGAGCCGCGCCTGCTGATCGAAGGCGTCGACCTTGATGACGATGCCGTCGATCTCGTAATCGAGCTCTGCGCGCCGCGTCTCAAACTCGCGACAGACGCGCGCGACCGCGTCGAGTGACTCGTGCCGCTCCACGTGCGGGTTCGCGCGGAATCCGCGCTCCCGCAGCCAGAGGAGCGACCCGTACTGGGTCTCGAGATCGACCCCTTCGCGATAGCCGAGGCCGTAGACCCAGATCGAGAGTTGGCGCGCGCCGGTGACGCTCGAGTCGAGCTGACGGAGCGACCCGGCGGCGGCGTTGCGCGGATTCGGCGCCGGCTTCTTGCCTTCCGCGAGGAGCTGCTCGTTTAGGCGGCGGAAGGCCGGCAGCGAGAAGTAGACCTCCCCGCGCACCTCGAGCAGCGGCGGCGGCTCCCCGGCGTCTGGGAGGCGGAGGAGAAGCGGAATCGACCTGATCGTGCGGAGGTTGGCGGTGACGTCCTCACCGCGCTCCCCGTCCCCGCGCGTCGCGCCCCGGACGAAGACACCGTTCTCGTAGACGAGCGAGACTGCGGAGCCGTCGATCTTCGGCTCCGTGACGTACGCGACGGGCTCGTCCGAGTCGAGCCGCTTGCGGACGTCCTCGGCCCACTTCACGAGCGCCTCGTCTGTCGTCACCTTCTCGAGCGACCCCATCGGCGTCAGGTGCTCGACCTTGCGGAACCGGTCCGAGGGCGGGGCGCCGACGCGCTGGGTCGGCGAGTCGGGCGTGCGGAGCTCCGGGCGCTCGCGCTCGATTGCGACGAGCTCGTCGAAGAGCCGGTCGTACTCCGCGTCGGAGATCTCCGGATTGTCGAGCACGTAGTAGCGGTAGCTCGCGTGCTCGAGGAGCCGGCGGAGCTCCTCGGCCCGCTCCTGGAGCGAGACGCTAGAGGACACCGCGGAGCTCGGCGACCGAGTGGACGAGGACGTCGGCGCCGGCCTCGAGCAGCTGCTCCTCGCCGTGGATCCCTCCCCAGGAGACGCCGACGGTGAAGACACCGGCTGCCTTGCCGGCGCCCATGTCGTAGGGCGAGTCACCCACGAAGGCAGCTTCGCCCGGCACGCCGCCGAGTATCGCCAGCGCATGCTGGACCGGCTCCGGGTGCGGCTTGCGCCGCTCGGTCGACTCGGCGGTGACGACGGCGCCGAAGAAGCGACCGATGCCGAGCGTCCGGAAGGCGAGCTCGGCCGTGGGGCGCCGCTTCGCGGTCACGATCCCGAGCCGGCGGCCCTCGGAACGGAGATCGGCAAGGAGCTCGTAGATCCCCTCGAAAGCCTCGAGTTCGTCGTGCAGGGGCTCGTTGTGCGCGCGATAGACGCGAACGAGCTCGTCGACCTGCTCAGCGTCGATGGCCGCCATCTGTTCATGGATGCTCGTGCCGCCGACCCCGGCCGCAAGGACCTCGTCGGGGATCTCCCGCCTGAGAACGGTCCGTGTCGCGTGCCGGAAGGAGGCGAGGATGAGGGGCCCGGAGTCGATCAGCGTGCCGTCGAGGTCGAAGAGGACGATCGGGTAGCGCATTGCCCAGATCGTATCGACGGCCCCGCCGATTCCCGGCCGAGTCGTGGAGGAGTTTCTCCACTCGGGACACACTCCGGCACACACACGCGACATCCCCGGGTCTACGCTTACGTTGGGTGGCGGGCGGACTCGGCCCCAGAGGGGCCGATCACTTCCCCTCCCTGGGTGGGGAGCTGCGTGCGGAGGCTCCACGGCCTGCTCGTACGACCGAGCTGGTTGAGGACGCCGGCTCGCCGCGGAGGCAGCCGGTGGCTCGCGTCCCGGGAAGCCGGCGCCCGGTCAGTACTCGACCCGCTCGAGGTAGAGGCCCCACGGCGGCGCCGTCATCCCGGCCTCGGCGCGCGGGCGCCCGTCCAAGAGCCGCCCGATCTCCGTCGGCTCCAACTCGAGCATCGACCCGACGAGCGTGCGCACCATGTGACGGAGGAAGCTATCGGCCACGATCGCGAGCTCGAGCGCGTCGCTGCTCTCCTCCCACGCCGCGGCTGACACGACCCGCACGAAGACGTCGTGCTGCGTCTCCGCCGGGGTGAACGCCCGAAAGTCGTGCTCGCCGACGACAAGCGCCGCCGACTCCCGCAGTCGCTCGACATCGAGCGGGCGAGGCCACCAGAGCGAGCGACGCACCTCGAAGGGTGACGGCGTCGGTCGATGCCAGATCCGGTAGCAGTACGAGCGCGCGCGGGCCGAGAAGCGCGCATGAAAGCCGTCCGCCGACGCCTCGGCCTCCACGACCGCGACGTCGTCCGGCAGGAGCGTGTTGAGCGCCCGCGCCACGCGCCCGAGCGGCGGACCACCCTCTGCCCGCACGCTCGCGACCTGCCCGAGCGCGTGCACGCCGGCGTCAGTCCGGCCCGCGACGGCGAGGTCGCCCCATGACGGGAAGACACCGCCGAGGGCGCAGCGAAGCGTGGCCTCGACGGTTCTCAGGCCGGGCTGCGCAGCCCACCCCGAGAACCCGGTGCCGTCGTACTCGAGTGTGAGCTTGATCGTCCCCACAGGGCCCAGCTCGCTAGTGGTGGTGGTGAAGCCCGTGCCCGTGCGGTGGCGGGACGTCGAGCGAGGGGTTTCCGTCGAAGAACCCCAGCGGCTCGAGCTTGAAGCCGACGCGCTGGACGGGCATCACCGGCCAGTCCTCGGGCCGCGGGATGTGGTGGCTTCCGAGCGTGTACCAGAGGACAACGTCCGCGTTCTCGATCGGGCGGTTCGCCGCGGTCCACTCCGGCAGCCCGGCTCCCCCGAGATGCTGGTTCGGGTAGTCCCCGGCCGGGTAGCGTTCCGCCGGGTCGTACGGCGTCACCCACACGTGCTTTTCGGCAAACGCGGCCCGCCTGCGAAGCGGCGCGTCCGGGTGCGCGAGCGGGAGCACGTTGGCTCCGGGCACGAGCCTGTACGCGACCGGCTCCCCGAGACCGTTCCGGGCCGATGGGTTGACGACCTTCCAGAACCTCCCCGACAATGGATCGATCACCTGCCCGGCCTCTCGCTCGCGCCGGAGCGGGGTCGCGACCGCGGCGAACGCGTTGCCGTGTGGGTTTGCGGGGCCGATCGGCGTCGGCTCGGTGTGAACCTCGTAGACCGTGTTCTTCTCGCCGTCGACGCACATGTCGAGGCGCGCGCAGAAGAAGTGCTGGTGGTTCGGCGCGGCGAGCTGAGGGGCGACGAGGGTCCCGTGGCGCGGCACCTCGCCGGGCGCGACCGCGGACGTAACGACGATCCCGGTCAGCTTCACCTCCGACTCGATCGTCCCGTCCTGGTAGAGGTACCAGAAGAAGCCGTACTCGTAGTTGTCCACGGTCGCGATCGTGGAGATCACGAGCCGGCGGGACCGGCGCACCTCGGTCCGCTCCGACTGCCAGTCGTAGTGCTTCCAGAGCAGCCCGAAGTCCTCCTCGTGGACGCAGATCGCGTTTCGGACGGTGACCGCCTCGCCCCGGCCCGTCGGCACGTCGACGTCGAGGTAGCGGATCAGGCCGAGGCAGTCGCAGCCGAGCTCGAGCGAGTTCAGGTAGAAGCCGATCCCGTACTCGCCGACGTCGAAGACATTCTTGCGGTACTGGCCCGGGCTCGGATCGCCGTACGGCACGAACAGCTCGGCGTACGAGGCCCGGTAGAGGATCGGACGCAGGCGGCCCCCGTCCTCGTAGCCGAGCGTGTGCAGTACGAGGCCCTCGCGAGGCGTGAAGCCGACCCGCAGCCGCCACTTCTGCCAGCGCACCTCCCAGCCCTCGAGCTCGAAGCTCGGCCCCTCGGGCTGCGTGATCTCGAGCGGGCGCAGGTCGTCACGGAGCGAGCCGACCGCGTCGGCCGCGTAGCGTCCGGACGGGGAGGGCAGCGGCACGACCCCGTGGTCCTCGATCCGCACGACCTCCATCGTGGCCAGGTCGACGACGGCGATGAGACCCTCTACAGGCCGTGCGTAGGCGTTCTCGGAGAGGTCGCTCCGCACCCAGACAGGCGTCCAGGCAAGGCGCCGCCCGTGCTCCTCCTCGAGCGCGTAGCCCCCGACGGTCCAGGCCTCGATGAGGAGACGGTCGGAGTCCGCTACGCCGCGCGCCCGCAAGGCAGCCCGAAACTCCGGATCGGCCTCGACCGCCGCCGCGCACTCGAGGACCTCGTCGCCCGTGATCGCCGGCTGGACCCCGGGGACGAGGCGCCAGGCGCGCAGCTCTCGCGCCGTCACGGAGACCACGGCCTCGTACGTCGCACCCGCGCCGGGGTCGAAGACGACGGCGAAGGCCTCGCGGTCGATCGCGTCGCCGGCCGCGAACCCGCGAACGACGTCCTTCGGCGGCTCGTGCAGCGTCACGCTGACGAACCGCACGCCCGGGCCGAGCCCACGCTCCGCCCGGAGGAGCTCGGCCGCGGCCCGGATCTCGTCTGCCGCGAGTGGGTCGAGCGGATGCCGTGCCTGGGCCATGGCCTATCTTCGACGGCCGCCTTGACTCCGGCAAGTCCGTAAGGTTAAGCTTACCGTTAGTGTATGCTTACGGACCGGCGATGAACGCGCTTGGCGATCCGACCCGGAGAGCGATCTTCGAGCGTCTCCGCGCAGGCCCGGTGGCCGTCGGCGAGCTCGCGAGCGAGCTTCCGGTGAGCCGGCCGGCGGTCTCGCAGCACCTACGCGTGCTGAAGGAGGCCGGGCTCGTCACCGACGCGAAGGCCGGCACGCGACGGCTCTACCGTGTCAACCCGCAGGGACTCGAAGGGCTCAGAGCGTACTTCGAGCGCTTCTGGGACGACGCCCTTGCCCAGCTGAAGCAGGCGGCGGAGAACGACGACCAAGGAGGGAAGCGATGACGCACGCAACCGAGACGGTGATCCGGAAGTCGATCACGGTGAACGCACCCGTCGAGCGGGCGTTCGAGGTCTTCACCGACGGGATCGGCACGTGGTGGCCGATCAAGACGCACTCCGCCGGCCGGGAGAAAGCTGAGACCGTCGTCCTCGAAGGCCGCGAGGGCGGGCGCCTGTTCGAGCGTCACACCGACGGCGCCGAGTCGGACTGGGGGCAAGTAACGGCGTGGGATCCGCCCCGCCGCGTCGCGTTCACGTGGCACCCCGGACGGGGCGTCGAGACGGCACAAGAGGTGGAGGTCCACTTCACCACCGACGCCGGCGCGACCCGGGTCGACCTCGAGCACCGCGGCTGGGAGAAGCTCGGCGACCGGGCGACGGAGATGGTCCACGAGTACGACTCCGGCTGGGATCACGTGCTCGGGCGCCGGTACGCCGAGGCCGCGAGCAGGTAGCCGCTGGAAGGCGTAGGGGAGAGGGCATGCCTCGCCCCTACGGATCCCTCTGAGCCTCAGGCCTCGCGCGCGGCCGCGCGCTCGCGCGTCGGAGCGACGGCGCCCTGCGGCACGTAGTCCACGAGCTCGAGGTAGACCAGGGGCGCCGCGTCGCCCTGACGGGGGCCGATCTTCACGACGCGGGTGTAGCCGCCGGGACGGTCAGCGAAACGAGGTGCGACCTCCGCGAAGAGCTTGTGGACGATCGCCTTCGACCGTAGGAACGCGACCGCATGCCGGTGGGCGGCGAGGTCGCCGCGCCTGCCGAGCGTGATCAGCTCCTCGGCGATCGGGCGCACCTCCTTCGCCTTGGCCTCGGTCGTCTGGATGCGGCCATGCTCGATCAGCGAGCAGACGAGGTTCGCGTAGAGCGCCTTGCGGTGCGCGGAGTCGCGCCCGAGCTTCCTCCCCGTCTTCTGGTGTCGCACCGGCTTCTAGTCCTCGCGCAGCGTGAGGCCGTGCGCGGCGAGGGTCTCGCGCACCTCCTCGATCGACTTCTTGCCGAAGTTCGGGATCGCGGCCAGCTCGGACTCCGTCTTGGAGACGAGGTCACCGATCGTCTCGATGCCGACCCGCTTGAGGCAGTTGTAGCTCCGCACGCCCAGCTCGAGCTCCTCGATTGGGAAGTTCTCCATGCCGTGCGCCTGCGGAATCTCCGCCTCGGCCTCGGCCGCCTCGCCCAGCCCTTCGATCCTCTCGAGGTCGGTGAAGATCGCAAGCTGGCGGATGAGGATCTCGGCCCCTTCGGCGATGGCGTCGCGCGGGCTGACCGAGCCGTCGGTCGTGACGTCGAGCTTGAGCTTGTCGTAGTCGGTGCGCTGGCCGACGCGCGCCGCCTCGACCTCGTAGGAGACGCGGCGTACGGGCGAGAAGATCGAGTCGACCGGAATGACCCCGATCGTGTGCTCGGGCCCGCGGTTGAGCTCGGCCGGGACGTAGCCGCGGCCGCGGCCGATCGTGAGCGTGACCTCGAGCCGACCCTTGTCGGAGAGGTTTGCGATCTCGAGGTCGGGGTTCAGGATCTCGAGGTCGGCGGGGGCTTCGATGTCGCCGGCGGTGACCGAGCCCGGACCCTTCTTCTCGAGCCGCACCTCGATCTCCGGCGAGTCGCCATGCAGCCGGCAGATCAGGTTCTTCAGGTTGAGGATGAGGTCTGTGACGTCCTCACGGACACCCGGGAGCGTCGTGAACTCGTGCGCGACGCCCTCGATCTTGACCGAGGTGACGGCCGCGCCCTCGAGGGACGAGAGGAGAACGCGCCGGAGCGAGTTCCCGAACGTGTAGCCGAAGCCGCGGTCGAGCGGCTCCATGACGAAGATGCCGTGGTTCTCGTCCACCTCTTCGTGGACGATCTTCGGCACCTGGAAGTCCATGAGAGTTCTGGTGGACATGCCTTCCTTCGGTTGGAGACTTACTTGGAGTACAGCTCGACGATGAGCGACTCCTGCACCGGCGTGTCGATCTCGTTGCGCTCGGGGAGCTTGAGCACTTTGCCGGTGAGGTTGTCGTGATCGGCCTGGAGCCAGGGCGACACCGAGGCCGTCAAGTCGGTCGCATCGCGAACGACCTGTTCGACCGGGCTTCCCGGCTTGAGGGAAACGATGTCGTTCGGGCGCACCTGGAAGCTCGGGATGTTGACGCGCCGCCCGTTTACCATGAAGTGCCCGTGGCGGATGACCTGGCGCGCCTGGGCGCGCGAGGCCGCAAAGCCGAGCCGATAGACGACGTTGTCGAGACGTGTCTCGAGCATCCTGAGGAGCGTCTCGCCGGTGATCCCTGACTGGCGTGACGCTTTCTCGTAGTACCCGCGGAACTGCTTCTCGAGGATCCCGTAGAAGCGACGCGCCTTTTGCTTCTCGCGCAGCTGGAGCAGGTACTCCGACTGCTTGATGCGGCCGCGGCCGTGCTCGCCCGGCGGGTAGGCGCGGCGCTCGACGGCGCACTTCTCGGTCAGGCACCGCTCGCCCTTGAGGAAGAGCTTCATCCCCTCCCGGCGGCACTGCTTGCACTTGGGGCTGCGATCGCGGGCCACTAGACCCTCCGCCGCTTCCTCGGGCGAACGCCGTTCATCTCCGGGAAAACGCTCGCGCGTTTTCCCGGAAGGAGGTTGCAGAAGACGAGCAGTATCTGCGGCATGTCAGACCCTCCGCCGCTTCTTCGGCCGAACGCCGTTGTGCGCTTGCGGAGACACGTCCCTCACGCCCAGGATCTCGAGCCCGGCCGCCTGGAGCGACCGGATCGCCGTCTCGCGCCCGGAGCCCGGGCCCTTGACGAACACCTCGACCTTCTGGAGGCCGTGCTCCATGCCCTTTCGGGCGCAGGCGTCGGCCGTCACCTGGGCCGCGAAAGGCGTCGACTTGCGCGAGCCCTTGAAGCCGGCGGAGCCGGCGCTCTCCCAGGCGATGACGTTGCCCTCCTTGTCGGTGAGGCTGACGATCGTGTTGTTGAACGACGTCTTGATGTGGGCCTGGCCGATCGCGATGTTCTTCTTGACGCGCCGGCGGACGCGGCCCTTGGCGGCCTGTCTACGAGGAGGAGCCACGGGCTACTTTCCTTTCTTCCCGCGGCCGACCGTCTTCTTGGGGCCCTTGCGCGTGCGGGCGTTCGTCTTCGTCCGCTGGCCGTTCACCGGGAGACCGCGGCGATGGCGAACGCCCCGGTAGGAGCCGATCTCCTGGAGGCGCTTGATCGCCTGGGAGCGCTCGCGGCGCAGGTCGCCCTCGACCTGGAGCTCGTCGTCGATGTAGTTCCGGAGCTTCGTGATCTCCTCGTCCGTCAGGTCGCGCACCTTCTCGTCGGGCGAGAGCCCAAGCCCGGCGCAGACCTTGCGCGCGGTCGAAGACCCGATCCCGTAGATGTAGGTCAGCCCGACCTCGAGTCGCTTCTCGCGCGGGAGATTGACTCCTGCGATTCGTGCCAAATCAGTGATCCCCTTCCGAGTAGATCGTGCTCCCCGGCCGCGAGACGCAAGCCCGGCTAGGACGCAGGGAGCGTTCGTAGCCGGAGGCTACGCGCGCGACTGAGGAGGACGCTTTGCGCAGTTTTGCAGCGCGCCGGAGAGTGCGAGATAGGAGGATGGGGGTCACGGGCCTACCCCTGCCTTTGCTTGTGCCTGGGGTTCGAGCAGATGACCAGCACGCGGCCGTGCCGCTTGATCACGCGACAGCGATCGCACATCGGTTTGACGGATGGTCTGACTTTCATAGGAGGTGGTCCCGGCCGCAGACGACCCGCGCCGCGGCGCGGCCGCTCATCGTAGCAAACTCCCTACGGTCGCCCGCGTCAGGATCCTCGGCCCGTCCTCGGTCACGGCGACGGTGTGCTCGAAGTGCGCGGACAGCGAGCCGTCCGCCGTCGAGACCGACCAGCCGTCTTTCTCGACGAGGACGCCCGGGTCGCCCGCGTTGATCATCGGCTCGATCGCAAGCGTCATCCCCGCGGCCAGCTTCGGCCCGCGGCCCGACTCGCCGAAGTTCGGGATCTGTGGCTCCTCGTGCATGGAGCGGCCAATGCCGTGGCCGACGAGCGTGCGGACGACGGAGAAGCCGGCGGCCTCGGTCGCCCGCTGGACCGCGCTCGAGACGTCGCCGACGTGGTTTCGCGGGCGTGCCTGGTCGATTCCGGCTGCCAGCGCCGCCTGGCAGGCGTCGAGGAGCCGCTGTGCCCCGGGGTCGAGCTCGCCGACGCCGAAGGTGTAGGCCGAGTCAGCCACGAAGCCGTCGAGCGTGACGCCGACGTCGATGGAAATGACGTCGCCTCCGGCAAGTCGGTACCGGCCGGGGATGCCGTGCACGACCATGGCGTTCGGGGAAGCGCAGATCGAGCCCGGGAAGCCGCGGTAGCCCTTGAACGTCGGGCTCCCACCCTGAGAACGGATGAACACCTCGGCAATCTCGTCGAGCTCCTTCGTCGTGACGCCGGGCCGGACGTTCTCGCCAAGGACCTCAAGCGTCGCCGCGACGACATTGCCGGCGCGCGCCATCGTCTCGATCTCCTGCGGCGACTTCCGGATGATCATCGAGCTGAAGCGGCCTCGAGCACTTGCTGGACCTCGGCCTCGACCTCTCCGACCGAGCGCCCGGCATGGATCTGGACGAGAATGCCCTGCGCCCGGTAGTGCTCGAGCACCGGCTCCGTCTGAGCATGGAAGACCTCGAGCCGTCGCTTGATCACTTCGGGCGCGTCGTCTGGGCGGCCTTCCTTGCGCGCCCGTCCGACCAGACGCTCGACGGCGACGTCTTCGGGGACGTGGAACTCGAGCGCGACCGAGAGCTTGCGGCGGAGGTTCGCGAGCATCTCGTCCAGAGCCTCGGCCTGCGCGAGCGTGCGCGGGAAGCCGTCGAGCACGAACCCGTCTGCTGCTCCGTTCTCGCCGAGCTTCTCGCGGATTAGCTCGATCATGAGCGCGTCCGGGACGAGCTCGCCCGAGTCAACGATTGCCTTCACCCGGCTGCCCAGCTCCGTTCCAGCCGCGATCGCCGCGCGGAGCATGTCGCCCGTGGCGATCTGCGGGATCCCCCGGTCGGCCTCGATGAGCTTTGCCTGGGTGCCCTTGCCGGCTCCTGGCGGGCCGAGGACGACGACGTCGAGGGACAAGCGGCCCTACTTCAGGAAGCCTTCGTAGTGACGCATCATCATCTGCGACTCCATCTGGCGCATGGTGTCGAGTGCGACGCCCACCACGATGAGAATCGACGTGCCTCCGAGGGCCCTCGAAGTCGAGTTCGAGAAGTTGCCGTAACGGATGAAGAGCGAGGGAAGCGTCGCGACGAGGGCGAGGTAGAGCGAGCCCGGCAACGTCAGCCGTGTGAGGACGCGGTCGAGGTACTGCGCAGTTGGCGGGCCCGGCCGGATCCCGGGGATGTAGCCGCCGTGCTTGCGCAGGTTGTCGGCCTGGTCGATCGGGTTGAACTGGACCGCCGTGTAGAAGTACGTGAAGATGACGATCAGGAGGCCCTGCAGGACGAGGTAGGTGGGATCGCTCGGCAGGAAGTGGTTGTTGATGAAGCCCTGCGACGCCGGGAAGAACTGGGCGATCGTCGGCGGGAACGCCATGATCGCGGCCGCGAAGATGATCGGGATGACGCCGGCCATGTTCACGCGCAGCGGCATGTAGGTCGAGCCTCCGGAGGTCATGCGTCTCCCGACCATGCGCTTGGCGTACTGGATGGGGATGCGACGCTGGCCCTCCTGGACGAAGACGACCGCGACGATGATCGCGAGCGCGACGAGCGGGAACATGAGCCGCTCGAACGGCCCGCCGGTGTACCAGGCGCGGATTCCGGCCGGCGCGCCCGAGAGGATCGAGGCGAAGATGAGAAGCGAGATCCCGTTGCCGATGCCGCGCTTCGTGATCAGCTCGCCCAGCCACATGAGGAGCGTCGTGCCCGCCGCGAGCGAGACGATGATGAGGACGAGCCGCCCCGCGTTGAGCGGCAGGGCGCCCTCGCGGTGGAAGAGGTACGAGTACCCGAGCGCCTGAACCGAGGCCAGGGCGACGGTGAGGTAACGCGTGTACTGGTTGATCTTCGCGTAGCCCGCCTCACCTTCCTTCTGGAGCTGCTCGAGACGCGGGATCACGACGGTGAGGAGCTGGAGGATGATCGAGGCCGTGACGTACGGCATGATCCCGAGCGCGAAGAGCGCGAACTTGGAGAGCGCGCCGCCGGAGAAGATGTTGAGCAGGCTGAGGATCGTGCCGCCCTGGCCGCTGAAGTAGTCCTTGATCTTCTGGGAGTCGATGCCCGGCGCCGGAATCCAGCTTCCCAGCCGGTAGACGGCGAGGATCATCGCCGTGAAGAGGACGCGCCGCCGCAACTCGGGAACGCGCCAGGCGTTTGTGAGCCAGCTCAGCACTACTCGGCCGGCTCCTCCCCGGGCTCCTCGGCGCTCTCGGCGGCCTCGGGCTCGAGCGCCTCTTCAGGCTCGAGAGCAGGCTTCGCCCGCCTCGCCTTCTTCTCGACCGGCTCACGGAGGGCCGTCGCGGTGCCTCCAGCGGCCTCGATCTTCTCTCGAGCCGCCTTGGAGAACCCGTGCGCGGTCACGGAGAGCTTCTTCGTCAGCACGCCGGTGGCGAGGATCTTGACGTCCGCCCGCGCGTTCCGGATCAGCTCCTTCTCGAGCAGGGCCTCGAGCGTCACGTCGGCCCCGTCCTCGAACAGGCGCTCGAGGTCGCGAACGTTCACGGGCTGCGCGTACGTCCGGTGCGGGCCGATCGGCATGGCATCCTTCGACGTCGAGCCACGCTGCTTGCCGAGCCGCATGTAGAGCGGCATCTGACCGCCCTCGAAGCCTGCCCGCATCTTGTGCGAGCCCGCGCGGGACTTCTGGCCCTTGAGCCCGCGCCCTGCGTAGCGGCCCTGGCCGGCGGCGAGGCCGCGGCCGATTCGCTTCTTGGGCTTGCGCTTCTGCGCAGGCTTGAGCGTCGAGAGGTTGAGCTCTTCCACTTAGGACTGCTCCTCAATCCGGACGAGATGGCGGACGATCCTCAGCATACCCCGGGTCTCCGGGGAGTCCGGACGCTCGACCGCGCGTCCGATCTTGCCCAGGCCGAGCGCGCGGAGCGTGCCGCGATGGCGTTGAGTCTCGCCGATCTGACTCCGAACCTGCGTGATCCGAACCGTCTTAGCCATCGCCCTTGGGCTGCCTGGGGAACAGGATCTGCTCGACGGTCTTGCCGCGCTTGCGCGCCACCTCGTCGGGGCGGCGGAGCGACTTGAGCGCCACGACCGTCGCCTTGAGGACATTGATCGGGTTGGGCGTGCCGAGGCTCTTGGAGAGGACGTCGCGGATGCCGGCGAGCTCGAGCACCGCGCGGACGCCGCCTCCCGCGATGACGCCGGTGCCCTCGCTCGCAGGCCGCAGGAGAACCCTCGCCGCGTCAAACCGGCCGGTCACCTCATGCGTGATCGTCGTCCCCTTCTTCGGGACCTGGAAGAGGTTCTTCTTTGCGTCGTCGACCGCTTTTGAGATCGCCAGCGGCACCTCCCGCGCCTTGCCGTAGCCGACGCCGACCCGGTCGACCTCGTCGCCGATCACGACCAGCGCCGTGAAGGAGAACCGCCGGCCACCCTTGACGACCTTGGCGACACGGTTGATCTCGACGACTCGCTCCTTCAGCTCGCGGCTCTCGAGCTCGCGCTCGCGAACCTGTCCCACGCTAATTGCCATCTAGAACTCCAAGCCCCCTTCGCGTGCTCCGTCGGCGAGCGCTTTCACGCGCCCGTGATAGAGGTACCCTCCGCGGTCGAACACGACCCGGGTGATACCGGCTTTCTTCGCGCTCGCCGCGAGCAGCTTGCCGACCTCGGCCGCCTGCTCGGACTTCGTGCCCTTGAACGACTTGGCGAGCGCGATCCAGGAGGCGGAGGCGAGCGTCCGGCCGGCGACGTCGTCGACGAGCTGCGCCTGGACGCCGCGGGTCGAGCGGAAGACGACGAGGCGAGGCCGCTCAGCCGTGCCGGACAGGCGGCTGCGAACGCGTCGGTGGCGGCGCTCGCGAAGCTCTCTGGACGTGAGGGTCGCCATTACGCTCTCTTCCCGACCTTGCGACGCACGAACTCGCCGCTGTAGCGGATGCCCTTGCCCTTATACGGCTCCGGCGGCCGGACCGAGCGCACCTCGGCCGCCACTTGGCCCACCTTCTGCTTGTCGATGCCCTTGACGATCACGAGCGTCGGCTGCGGTACCTCGAACGCGATGCCCTCGGGCGGCGGCATGACCACGGTGTGCGAGTATCCGACCGCGAGCTCGAGCGAGGCCCCGCGCAGCGAGGCGCGGTAGCCGACGCCCTGGATCTCGAGCGTCTTCGAGAACCCTCTCGTGACGCCGTCGACCATGTTCGCGACGAGGGTGCGCGTGAGCCCGTGCAGCGAGCGGTCCGGGCCGCGGTCGGTCGGCCGCTTGACCTGGAGCTCCCCGTCGACCCGCTCGACCGAGATCCGCTGCGGGATCGACTGCTCGAGCGTCCCGAGCGGCCCGCTCACCATGACGCGTCCAGGGGCGACCGAGACGGTGACGCCGTCGGGTACCGGGATTGGTTTTCTGCCGATTCGACTCATTGCGCTACCAAACGAAACAGACGACTTCTCCGCCGACGCCGAGCTCCTGCGCTGTCCGGCTCGTCACGAGGCCTTTCGAGGTGGACAGGATCGCCGTGCCCATCCCACCGAGGACGCGCGGCAAGCGGTCCTTGCGGGCGTAGACGCGCCGGCCCGGCTTCGACACGCGCTTCAGGTCGGTGATGACCCGCTCGCGGTTCTTGCCGAACTTGAGCTGGACCACCAGCGTATCGAAGCTCTCGCCCTTCTCGACGCGGTACCCCTTGACGTAGCCCTCCTCCTCGAGCAGGCGGGCGATCTCCACCTTGAGGCGCGAGGACGGCATCGAGACGGTCTCCTGGAGCGCCTTGTTCGCGTTGCGAATCCGCGTGAGCATGTCCGCTACTGGGTCAGTCAACATCAGGTTCCCCCGAGCGAGGCGATGGGAGAGAATTCTTCACACCGCGGAAAATGCACAGCATTTTTCGTGGCATTACCAGGAACTCTTTGTCATGCCCGGGATGACGCCCTCGTGGGCGAGCTCCCGCAAGCAGATCCGGCAGAGGCCGAACTTCTTGTAGACGGCGCGCGGCCGCCCGCACCGGTTGCAGCGCGTGTACTTCCGTGTCTTGAACTTCTGCGGCCGCAGGGCCTTGGCGATCAGGCTCTTCTTCGCCATGCGTCTCCTTCTCTACTCCGAGCGGAACGGAAGGCCGAGCTCCCGCAGGAGAGCCATGCCTTCGTCGTCCGTCTTGGCGGTCGTGGTGATGGTGACGTCGAGCCCGCGGATCGTCTCGACGTCGTCGTAGTCGATCTCCGGGAAGATGATCTGCTCGCGGATGCCGAGCGAGTAGTTCCCGCGTCCGTCGAAGCTCGTCGGGGGGAGGCCGCGGAAGTCGCGGATGCGCGGGAGCGCGATCGAGACTAGCCGATCGAGAAACTCGTACATGCGGGCTCCGCGCAGGGTCACCTTGGCGCCGATGGGCATGCCGGCACGCAGCTTGAAGCCCGCGATCGACTTGCGGGCGCGGCGGAGCTGCGCCCGCTGGCCGGCGATGATCGAAAGCTCGTCGAGCGCGCTGTCGAGAGCCTTGGCGTTCGTCTTGGCCTCGCCAACCCCCATGTTGAGCGTGATCTTCCGGATGCGCGGCACCTGCATCGAGGTCTTGTACCCGAGCTTTTTCATGAGATCGGGCACCACGTTCTTGCGG
>JBGPNP010000004.1:0-27860 GCA_041487575.1 Gaiellaceae bacterium
CTCGCCGCCGGCCTCGCCTACCTCATCCGAGCCTTCCGGCAGGTCGCCCGGTGAAGGCCGTCCTCATGGCCGGCGGCGAGGGCACGCGCCTCCGCCCGCTCACGTCGAACCAGCCGAAGCCGATGGTTCCCGTCGTCGGGAAGCCGTGCATGGAGCACATCGTCGAGCTCCTCGCCCTGCACGGCTTCGACGACATCGTCGTCACGCTCGCGTTCATGCCGCAGGCGATCCGCAGCTACTTCGGGAGCGGGGAGGCCTACGGGGTCAGGATCCAGTACTCGGTCGAGGAGAGCCCGGCGGGAACGGCAGGATCCGTGAAGCTCGCCGAAGACGCTCTCGACGAGCCGTTCCTCGTCATCTCGGGAGACGCGCTCTGCGACATCGACCTCGCGGCGCTCGTCGCCTTCCACCGGGAGAAGGGCGCCGACGTCACGATCGGGCTCAAGAGCGTGGACAACCCGCTCGAGTTCGGAATCGTCGTCACTGACGAGGACGGGCGTGTCGAGCGCTTCCTCGAGAAGCCTTCTTGGAGCCAGGTGTTCACCGACACGATCAACACCGGCATCTACGTCGTCGAGCCGAGCGTGCTCCGGCACGTCCCTGCGGACCAGCCCTTCGACTTCTCCAAGGAGCTCTTCCCGCTCCTGCTCGAGATGGGACGCCCGCTCTACGGCTTCGTCGCCGGCGGCTACTGGCAGGACATCGGCAACCTCGACCAGTACCGGCAGGCGAACTTCGACGCGCTCGACGAGAAGGTGAAGCTCCGGATCCCGGGCATCCGCTTGCGCGGCAACATCTGGGTGGGGGAGGGAGTCGAGCTCGACGATGTCGAGTCGGTCGAGGGTCCGGCCTTCATCGGCAACTACTGTCGCATCGCCCCGCAGGCGTCCGTCGGCCCCTACTCGGTCCTGTCCACGAGCGTCACACTGCGCGACCACGCCCGCACCGTCCGCTCGGTCGTCGACACCGCGACCTATGTCGGCAGGAGCGCCCTCGTCGAGGGGGCTATCGTCGGCCGCTCGTGCGAGATCCGCGCCGGTGCCCGCCTTCACGAGGGCTCCGCCATCGGCGACCAGTGCACGATCGGCGAGCAGAGCGTGATCATGCCGGGCGTTCGCATCTACCCCTTCAAGGAGGTCGAGTCGGGCGCCCACGTCCACCGGAACGTCATCTGGGAGTCGCGGGCGGCCACGACCATCTTCGGCCACGACGAGATCTCGGGCCTCATCAACGTCGACCTCACGCCCGAGGTCGCGCTTCGCGTCGGCATGGCCCTGGGCACCGTCCTGCCAAGGGGGGCGCGCATCGTCACGAGCCGGGCTGCGCTCCCTTCCTGCCATCTCGTCCGCCGGGCCGTCCTGTCGGGGGTCAACTCGACCGGTGTCCACGCTGCCGACCTCCGCGTCGTGCCGGCAGCCGTGAGCCGCCACGTGCTCAAGACCGAGGGGTACGCCGCCGGCGTCCACGTTCGGCCGAGCGCCGCCGACCCGGAGGTCGTCCAGATCCAGATCTTCGAGCCGCCGGGAATCCAGGCCTCGGCGAGCTTCCTGAAGGAGATCGAGAAGAACTTCCAGCGCCAGGAGTTCCGGCGGGCGGCTTGGAACGAGGTGGGGGAGCTCTCATTCCCAGCCCGCGCCTCGGAGACCTACGCGGCCGACCTCCTGGGCACGCTCGACGCGGGCGCGATCCGGGCCCGCGGCTTCCGCATCGTCATCGACTACGGCTACTCACCGGCCTCGCTCGTGCTCCCGCTCGTACTCGGTGCGCTCGACGTCGAGGTGATCGGCGCGCACGCCTTCGTCAGCGAGCGGCACGTCGCGCCGTCGACAGCGATGCTCAGGGAGTCCCTCGGCCAGGCCAAGCGGCTCGTCGGCGCCGTCGGCGCAGACTTCGGCGTCGTTCTTGACCAGCCCGGCGAACGCATCTACCTGATCGACGAGTTGGCACGGGAGGTTGCAGTCGAGCAGGAGCTTCTCCTCTTCCTGCGCCTGCTCTCGACGGACGGCAAGCACGGCAAGCTCGCCTTCCCTGTCACCGTCACGAGCCTCGTCGAGCGGATGGTCGAGGGAACCGACCTCGTCGTCGAACGGACGCCCGCGTCACTCGCGGCGCTCACGCAGGCGGCTACTCGTGCCGACGTCATCTTCGCCGGCTCGGTCGGCGGCGGGTTCGTCTTCCCCGACTTCCTGCCCGCTTATGACGGCGTCGCGAGCCTCTGCAAGCTCCTCGAGCTCCTCGCCCCGGTCGACCGGCCACTCTCCGAGCTCGTCGGCGAGCTGCCGGAGTCCACGGTCGTCCACCGCCGGGTGCGCTGCCCGTGGGCGCGGAAGGCGACAGTGATGCGCGTCCTCGCAGAGCGCGTCAAGGGCCTCGACGTCGACCTGATGGACGGGATCAAGGTGTTCGAGGAGCGCGGCTGGGTCCAGGTCCTCCCCGACCCCGACGAGCCGCTCGTCCACATCTACGCCGAGGGGGAGACGGAAGCCGACGCCGCCGAGCTCGAGGCGAGGTACCTCGAGGTCGTCGAATCGATCGTCGGCGGGGACGAGGGGGCAAAGGTTGACGAGCGCAGAATCTCACCCTCGAGTCAAGGTTGAAGGATCTCGAGGCTGCTGGTTTACTGTAGGGACGAGGCACGCCTCGGCCGACACGACAGACTGGAGCGATCTTGGAAGCACTGCCAGATCTCGCGACCCTGACGGACCCGGAGCTCCGCGACCTCATTCGCGGGTTGATGCAGCAGGAGCACGAGATCTCCTACCAGCGCCGCATCCTGCACGGGAAGATCGACATCCTGCGCGCCGAGCTCGTCGCCCGGCTGCAAAAGCAGATCGGCCAGGGTGAGAGCCCGCTGCGCGACATCGACGTCGAGAAGCTGACGGAGATCCTCTCCTCGAAAGCCCCGCCTCCCTCCGAGGAAGAGCTCGAGCGCCTCGGCTCGTGACTCACGTCCACTGCCCAGAGTGCGGGTTCCAGAACTCGGAGGCGGCGAAGTTCTGCTCCAAATGCGGCGCGCTGCTGAGGCGGGAGGACCCGGCGTCGGACGCGACGATGAGCTTCGTGCCGGACGAGGCGACTGAAGAGGGGCTTTCGCTCGCCGACCTCCGGGTGGAGGGGACTGCGCTCGTCGTGCGAGCCGGGGGAGGGCGCGCAGGGGAGACGTTCAGGCTCGAGCAGGAGCGCACGACGATCGGACGGTCGCCGAAGTGTGACGTGTTCCTCGACGACGTCACGGTCTCCCGCACGCATGCTGTCCTCGTCAACGAGGGCGAGAGCTGGAGCATCGAGGACCAGGGATCGCTCAACGGCACGTACGTGAACCGACGGCGCGTGGACTCGGCCCGCCTCGAGGACGGAGACGACGTCCAGATCGGCAAGTACCGGCTGACGTTCCTCGCTCACTGATGGCCACGCTCAGCCCCGACAGAGGAAGCCAGAGCCGGCCGATCACGATCGGCGCCGTCTGCCGGAGCCTCAAGGAGGAGTTCCCCGACGTCTCGATCTCGAAGATCCGCTTCCTCGAGGACCAGGGGCTCGTCTCGCCGCGGCGCACGCAGGGCGGCTACCGGCTCTTCGCGGAGGAGGACGTCGAGCGCCTGCGCACGATCTTGCGCCTCCAGCGCGACGAGTTCCTTCCCCTCCGGGTCATCCGCCAGGAACTTGCCTCGCCCGCGAGCGCCAGCCGCAAGGGCAAGCGGTCCGCGGACGGGCTTCGCGCTCCCGAGACGGAGATCGACTTCGAGACTCTGTGCCGCCGCTCCGGCGCAGACCCGAAGTTCGTTCGCGAGCTGGAGGAATACGGCCTCGTCGAGGTGCGCGAGGATGGGGGCGAGCGGCTCTACGGCGAGCGCGACGTCGAGGTGGCAGCAGCCTGTGCGCGACTGTCCCACTACGGAGCCGAGCCGCGCAACCTCCGGAGCTTCCGGACCGGCGCCGAGCGAGAGGCAGGCCTACTCGAGCAGATCGTCGGCCCAGCGCTCCGGTCGAAAAACCCCGACCGCCTCCAGGCCGGCATCGACGACCTGGAGCAGCTCGCCGCCCTGTCGCAGGAACTTTCCCAGCTCCTCTTCTGGCGCGCGCTCCGCAGCATCGTGTCGCGCTAGCAATCCACTAGAGTCCCTCGGTGACCATCGATATCAAGTCGAAGATCCGGGACATTCCCGACTTCCCGCAGCGCGGCATCGTCTTCAAGGACATCATGCCGCTGCTCGCGGACGCGGAAGCTCTCCACGAGACCGTCGAGCAGCTCGCGGCCTGGGCCACGCCGCGCGAGCCGGCGGTCATCCTCGGCGCCGAGGCGCGTGGCTTCATCCTCGGTGCGGCTCTCGCGTACCGGCTGAACTGCGGCTTCGTGGCGGCACGAAAGCCCGGCAAGCTGCCGTGGCGCACCGTCGGCGTCAAGTACGCGCTCGAGTACGGCTTCGACGCGCTCGAGATGCACGCAGACGCGATCTCGAACGGGGCGCGCGTCCTCATCCACGACGACCTTCTCGCGACCGGGGGAACCGCGAAGGCGAAGACCGAGCTTGTCGAGCAGCTGGGCGGCGAGGTCGTCGGGCTCGCTTTCGTGATCGAGCTCGAGTTCCTCAAGGGCCGCGAGAAGCTCGCCGGTTACGACGTCTTCTCACTGATCCGGTACTAGGGAATCGCGACCCTGCGCCGCGATTCCCTTCGCGAGTCCCGAACCCCTGGGAGACTAGGTTTTGGTCGAGCTCTTGCCCCGTTAGGGGGATAAGCTCGAGTGCGCAGCGTCCGCGCTGCCGATAACACTTAGCGAGAATCGACATGTACGACGTGCTCACCGGACGCTACGCGTTCTCTTGCCCGATGCGGGGAGAGGTCAGGGTGCGCCTCTCGGCGTTTCGGACTCTCGAGCGGCTCCCCGGCGCGTCCCATCCGGTCGTCTACAAGGTCACCTTCGCCTGCGACTGCGGCTCGGAGCACGACGGCCTCGTCGCCCACGACGAGCTCGACTGGGCCCCGCTGGCGGGCTCTGACCTCTCGTTCTTCAACATCATGACCTCACGCTACGAGGCGCTCGGCGGCGAGCTTCTCGACCAGGCCGTGCGCCGGATCAAGGCCGGCGACTGGCCCTGGAGCTTCTTCTGCTACCCGGAGGAGCGGTCCCGGCCGACGTTCCCATCGCAGTTTCGCCTGCTGGCCCCCGGAGATGAGGAGATCGGCGTAGCCGTTCGCTGCCCGTCCTGCGCGCGGACGTCGGTCAACCTCGTCAGCCGGGCTCACGTCGACGTGCCGTTCGTGAACGACGCCCGCGTCGCGGTCGTCGAGCACATCTTCGCGTCGGACGCGGCGGCGACCCTGGACGCCTTCCGGCAGGAGCTCGAATCGGGCTCGTTCGACTCCCGGTGGCGCGGGCTCGCCGCCTGACCGCGGCAGGCCGTCACTCGGGCCAGGGATCGACGCAGGCAGGCGCCGAGCCGATACCTAGGACATGGAAGCCGCAACGTCACACTCGGCCCGGGTGAACACCGGGACCTACCGCCTTCTAGCCCACTGCGCCGGGCTCGTGCGGGTCGAGAGCACCCCGCGCGCGAGTGCCCGCGCCCGCCTGGAGCGAGAGCTCGGAGGCGACTTCGCGCGCCAGCTCGTCGGCGCTCTGGTTCCAGAGGGGCGCCCGCGCAGCACGCCCACCGTGCCCTGAGCGGCTGAAGAGCTCGTTGGCTTCGCTCTGAGTCGGGCTGTTTACGAGCGGCGGCGAACCGGGTCGTCGCCGTAGAGCCGGACACAGAAGAAGATGAGGCCTGCGGCCACGATGCCGAAGATGACCGACGTCCCCTTGGAGACGCCGATGGCGAGGAGTCCCGCCCAGACGTAGACGCCGAGCCCGATCCCCCAGAGGAGCGAGACGAAGCCGTGGCTGAACGCCGGCGGGCGGGGGGGATGGATAGGGGGGCCGGGGCTCACGGGTCTCCTCGGAGCGAGGATTCTAGTGCACCGTCCGGGCGAGATCGCCGGGGTCGGCGCTCGACCCGGTTCCGGACCAAAAAAATTCGCCGAGCCGGTTGCGCTTTCGTCCGCTCCCCCGGCCGACCTTCCGCTTCCGCGTACCAGCCGCCCGGTGGAGCTTCGACCTACTCGCGCTCCGTGCTCGGCGCAAGCGGGACACTAGAGTGCGTCAAGGGCCGGTGCAAGGCCTGAGGTTCACTCAATTCACGCAATTTGCGAAAAGTTCATTTTTCCACAATCTCCACAGAGCGAAGCCCGGGCAGTGGACAGCCCTGTGGGACCCGGCTTCTCTAGCGCGATCTGAGCGCCTGGGCCGTATAGCGGCCCGACGGGTTCCAGAGCAGGAAGCCCTGGGCGCCGAAGGAGCGCGCCGACGTGACCTCGGCCCGGACGTCCGCCGCTGAGTACGCATGGACGAGCGAGAAGTCCTGAAGCCAGGGGACGAGCCGCACCCGCCGACCGTGCAGAGCCCGGCGGAAAGCGACGAGCGAGAGGGCGACGACCTGCCGAGGATGCGCCTCGGGGGTCTCGAGGCCGAGCTCGCCGGGGGCGTAGTGCGACGGATAGACCATGGGGTAGAGGGCGTCGACCACCCTAGCGAGGAGCCTCGGGTCCTGGCCGATGCCGAGGTCGCGGCTGGCGGTCAGGCCGAAGACAGTGACCGACACCTGTGCGCCGAGCGGACGGAGGCGCTTCGCTGCGTAGGCGAGGAACCGCGTCACCGTCCTCGTTCGCGGCTCGCGCACCCTGTCGGGGAAGACGGCCTGCGCGAGGTTTCCGTCGGTCGGAAGGCGCACGTAGTCGAACATGATCTCGTCGAACCAGGCGGGCACCGCGGCCTCCGCGACGTCGACGTCGTACCTCCAGACGCGCTCGTCGTAGGGATTTCCCCAGCCGAGGCCGGTCCCGCTCCGCCAGACGCCGCCGGCGCGCGTCCGAATCGCCATGCCAGGCCGGCGGTCCGCCAGCACGGGATCCTCGAACACGACCACCCGGCCGATGAGGTAGAGGTCGCTCCGTTCGGCCCGGCGCGCCAGAGCCGCGGGGTCGTAGTAGGACCCGGCGGCGCCGATTCGCCGGGCGAGTGGCACCGTCGGCGCCGCGAAGGCGACCTCGCCGTTCTCGTCCTTCACGTCGATCTCGATCGTGTTGAGGCCGATCTTCTGCATCCGGATGAATGACTCGAGCTTCCGTTCGAGCGAGGCCATGGCCATTGTCAAGTGGACGCCGCGCATCTCTAGAGGTGCGGAGCGCGGCTCGAGGCCCGTGGGTGCTCTCCGGCGAGTTGGACTCGGCGCCTGCGCCGGCTGCGAGTGCAACTTGGGAGGGGCGGGTCTGAAGGGGTGGAAAGAGGTCGACTTGACATAACGCCGGTTATCGTGCGCTCGAGGTCGATGCCGGGTTCGCCGGAGACGCTTGGCTTTTCGGCGTCCAGGCACGAAGATGCTCCATCGTGGACGACGAGGAATTCGAGACGATCCGTCGCTGGGCGGAAGGGCTCCTCGCGACAGACAGGCGGGAGGAAGTTCGCGCTGCCGCGAAGGCGATCCTCATGCTCGCGGACGAGGTCGAGCGGCTCCGCGTCGAGATTTGGCATGAACGGCTCGCCGTGGAGGCGCACCCCGGCGCGGCGCCCCCGAGTTCACCTCCGGGCGACGACGCTGCGCTCTACGGCCGGCTGCGAAGCCGGCTTACGGGGCTCGGGAGGATCCTGCCGCACCGCCACGCGCCGGAGGTCCGCGGCGAGTAACGCGGCAGCGCCGCGGGCTCAGCTCAGCTCGGAGGCGACGACGACCTGGTTGCGCCCCCGCCGCTTCGACTCGTAGAGCGCCCGGTCGGCTTCTGCGAAGAGGTCGCGAGGCTCACTCATCCCTGGTCGCCAGCAAGCGACCCCGACGCTCGCGGTGATCGGCATGGAGATGGGCCCTCCCGGCAAGACGACGTCGACGGGCTCTGCGCCGAGGGCCGCCCGCAGCTTCTCGCCGGCCACCGCCGCGCCGTCGCCGTCGGTCTCGAGCAGGAGGACGAGGAACTCCTCTCCTCCGTAGCGAGCAGCGAGGTCGGAGATGCGCGTGTGCCGCTGGATCCGATCCGCGACCGTCTTCAAGACTTGGTCGCCGACCGGGTGACCGAACGTGTCGTTGATCCGCTTGAAGTGATCGAGGTCGACGATCAGGCAGCCGAGGGGCCTGCCGTGACGCCGCGATAGGGCTATCGCCTCGACGGCGCGCGAGTCGAGGCCGCGGCGGTTGAGGAGGCCTGTCAGCGGATCCGTGGTCGCCTCGTGGGCGAGCGCGTCGCGCACGGCCTTCGCCCGGAGGTTCGCATGCACGCGGGCGAGGAGCTCTTCCGGCCGGAAGGGCTTCGTGACGTAGTCCGCGGCCCCGGCGGCAAAGCCCTCGAGAGCCGCAGACCCGTGCGAGCGGGCCGTCAGGAAGATAACCGGAGGCGCCGTTGGACCCTGTGCCTGGATCTCGCGGCAAACCTCGTGACCGTCCATCACCGGCATCGAGACGTCGAGGAGGAGGAGGTCCGGCTTCAGCTCGCGTGCAAGCCGGAGCGCCTCTTCGCCGCTTGCGGCCGTGGCGACCTCGTACCCGGCCTTGCGCAAACGCAGAGCGACGAGCGCGCGGATGTCCTCGTCGTCGTCGGCGACGAGGACGAGCCCCGCCGTGGTGTCCCCCGTCGCGTCGATCATGGGCACCTCTTGCATCCTAGACGGGTGTATCGGCTCGCACGAGAGAGTCTTTACTGTCGTGTCGCGTTGCCCCGAGGCGTCGAAACCTGCCCGCTACCGTGGTAGATTCGGCACATGCCGGCTTTGGGGGGAGCCGGGGCAAGGTAATCGCATGGCTGACGAGACGACATCCCTGCTCCAGAGCGAAGATGTGCTGCGCCTGCTCGAGCGCGGCGAGGCCTCCGGCATTCTCGACGGCGTCGAGGTCGCCGAGCTCGTGGACAACCTCGAGCTCGAGCCGCCCGATGTCGAGGCGCTGTACCGTGAGCTCGAGGAGCGCGGGATCGAGATCATCGAGCCGGCGCGCGAGCCCGTGCGCGAACCGACGTCGCCGCTCAAGAACACGGAGGGGCTCGAGTCGACCACGGACGCGCTCCAGCTCTTCCTGCGCGAGATCGGGCGCCACCCGCTCCTCACCGCGGCGGACGAGGTAGAGCTTTCCAAGCGGATCGAGCGCGGGGACATGGAGGCGAAGCGGAAGATGATCGAGTCGAACCTCCGCCTCGTCGTCTCGATCGCCAAGAACTACCGAAACCAGGGCCTCCCCTTCCTGGATCTGATCCAGGAGGGGATGTTCGGGCTCATCCGCGCCGTCGAGAAGTTCGAGTGGCAGCGGGGGCTGAAGTTCTCGACCTACGCGACGTGGTGGATTCGTCAGGCGGTCGCACGGGCGATCGCCGACAAGGCGCGCACGATCCGCGTCCCCGTCCACGTCGTCGAGCGCATGCAGAAGATGCACCGCGCCGAGCGGTACCTCTGGACGCAGCTTGCCCGCGAGCCGACGCTCGAGGAGATCGCCGACGAGGCGGGCCTTCCGCTCCACCAGGCGCTCGAGGTGCGGGCGGCGGCGCGAGCCTCCACGAGCCTCGATCAGCCGATCGGCGAGGAGGAGGACGCCGTCTTCGGGGATCTCGTCGCCGGGGAGTCGCCGCTGCCCGAGGAGGAGACCGAGAAGCGGCTCCAGAAGGAGGCGCTCGAGCGGGCGCTCGAGTCGCTTCCCGACCGCGACCGGCGCGTGCTCGAGCTCCGCTACGGCCTGCGCGGCGAGGAGCCGCACACGCTCGAGCACATCGGCAAGTGTCTCGGCATCACGCGCGAGCGTGTGCGCCAGATCGAGGTCGAGTCGCTCGCGCGGCTAGCGTCGCTGCGGGAGATCGACGCCGTCTCGAACCGCTGACAGCGTAGACCGACCCGGTAGCGCGCTCCCGACGAAGAGCGGCCGCGCCGCCTCCTCCCCCACCCTCGCGCACGCGGCCTCGTACGCGGCGTCCAGGAACGGCGGCCGGCTCGGCCGGTGGCCGTCGGAGCCGACGAGATCGATGAGGCCGCGTTCGACCAGGAGCCAGCCGGTCTCCGCACACGTGCGTCCGTGGTAGCCGGTGAGACTCGTCGCGTTCGCCTGCAGGAGGCAGCCTCGCTCGCGCAGCTCCTCGACGAGCTCGGGGCGGTCGAGGATCTGCTCCGAGCGCTCGGGATGGGCGACGACGGGTACGAGCCCCGCGCGCGCGATGTGCTCGGCGAGGCGGACCGCCGGCCGGATAGGTCCCGTGAACGGCACCTCCATGAGCACCGCCGCGAGGTCGCCGAGCCGGTAGCGCTCGGGGTCCTCCGCCAGGAGCGCCGGCGCCGGCGAGAGCTCGAAGCCGAGGCGAAGCTCGAGGCCGAAAGCCGTCGCGGCAGGGGCCATCTCGGAGAAGGCGTCACGGACGCGCCGCTCCCGCTCGGCGGACAGGCCCTCGAAGGGCCAGACATGAGGCGTCGCATAGAGGACCGACGTTCCGCGGAGGGCGGCCTCGCGACAGAGGGAGAGTCCCTCCTCGACGGAGCCGACTCCGTCGTCCCCGGACGGGACGACGTGCGAATGGACGTCGACGAACATGCCCCCAAACCTACCTGTCTCGGAGCCCGGCCCCTTGACCTTCCGGGGGGACTACTCGGCGCGCAGGTAGGCGCGCAGGCCGGGCGCGACCGACTGGAGCTCGCGCAGCGCGCGGGACTCGAGCTGGCGGACGCGCTCGCGCGTGACCCCGAGAGCGGCTCCGACTTCCTCGAGCGTGCGTGGCGGCTGGCCGGACAGGCCGAAGCGAAGCTCGAGCACCTGCCGCATACGCGGGTTGAGGCGGCCGAGAGCCTCCTCGAGCTCGGCGACGCGCAGACGGTCGGAGAGGATGAGCTCGGGCTGCTCCGAGTTGACGTCCTCGAGCATGTCCCCGTAGACCGACTCGCCGTCGCCGACGGGCGTCTCGAGGCTGACCGGGTGCTCGACGAGGTCGAGGAGCTCGAGGACGCGCTTCACCTCGAAGTCGGCCTCCCGCGCGATCTCATCCGGCAGCGGGTCGCGGTTGAGCTTCTGCGTGAGGACGCGCCGGGCACGCGTGATTCTCCGAACCTGGTCGACGACGTGGACGGGCAGACGGATCGTGCGGCCCTGGTCGGCGATCGCCCGCGTGACGGACTGGCGGATCCACCAGGTGGCGTACGTCGAGAGCTTGTAGCCCATGCGCCAGTCGAACTTCTCCACGGCGCGGATGAGGCCGAGGTTCCCCTCCTGGATCAGGTCGAGCAGGGGGACGCCGGAGTTCACGTAGTTGCGCGTGATCGACATGACGAGACGAAGGTTCGCCTCGATCAACCTGCGCTTCGCTGCCTCGTCGCCCGCGTCCTTGCGCTGCGCGAGCTCGCGCTCCTCGGCCGCGGTCAGGAGAGGCCCGCCGCCGATCTGGCGGACGTAGAGCTTGAGCGGGTCCTGCGTGGCAGGCTCACTTTCCTCGTCCTCGGACTCCTCGACCTCGACAACGGCCACAGGCTCGTCGAGCTCCGCCCCCGCCTCGTCGGGCGGCGACACGAGCTCGAGCCGGCGCTCCTCGGAGTCCTCGGAGGAAAGCTGCTCGGGATCCGGTACTCGTAGCGAACCGTGCTCCACGAGATGGGCTATCGGACACCCCCGGAGATGCCTTGAGGCGTGCAAGCCCCGAACGGGGGATTCAGGTCACGCGTCTGTCGGGGCGATTGCCAGCGCGAAATGCGGGGTCGCGGAGCCTCCTCGAGACGCCGCCGACGCATTGTCGTCGGAGAGGGTAGAACGTGTGCGGAATCGCCGTATACAGCCTGAGCGCTGAAAGCCGCATCGACCGAACGCTGGCGGCGCAGAGGTTGCTTGCCGCGATCGCCGACCGGGGCTCGGACGCCGCCGGCTATGCCTACCGGAGCCCGGGGCTCGACCTGGCCGTTTGTAAGCGGCGGGGCGGCGCGAGCGAGCTCCTCGAGTCGGTCTGCGTGCCCGGCGGGGTCCGCCAGGCGCTCCTCCACGTTTCGCGACTACACCAAGGGTCACCCTTCGCTCGAGGCGAACAACCACCCGATCCGGCACGGCGCCGTCGTCGGCGTCCACAACGGCGTCGTCACGAACGACGAGGAGATCTTCGCGCGGCACGGCCTCGAGCGCGCGGAGCCCGGCATGACTGTCGATTCGGAGGCGATCTTCGCCCTTGTCGACCGTTTCGGCTCGAAGGCGCCGGCGCTCGCGGAGCTCGAGGGGGCACTGGCGGCGGCATGGATCGACGAGCGATCTCCCGACGCTCTCTTCCTCGCCCGAGGGTCCGGGCGGCCGCTCTGGCTCGGCGAAGGCCGCCCGGAAGCTCCTCTTCGCCTCGACCCGCGAGGCGCTCGAGGTGGCGGAGCGGTTCGTCTGCGTGCTCCTGCGCAAGCGCGAGCTCCCGGAGGGCCCGCTGCTGGGCGTCGCCGGAGGCCGCGCGGTACGGATGGAGGCCTTTGAGCCGGACCGACGCTGCGGCGGCGAGAGCGACCTCTGCACCGCCGGAGCTCACGAAGAGCGCAGGTTCTGCCTGGCCCGCCTGACCGCAATCGCCTCGACGACCGGCGGTTAGCCCGTAGTGCTAGTACACCGTCCGGTCTCGCCGGCGACCGACCCGTCCGGCGCGACGTCGACGCCCTCCTCGCGCAGTCGCTCGCGCACGAGGTACTGGAACGCCGGCCAGGCGCCCCGTTTCGCCCCAACGAGCCGGTACACCTGCCACTCGCTCAGCATGTGCGCGTCGGCCAGGCGGGCCTCGGCCCAATCCGCGAAACGGGGGATGCGCCCGAGCCTTCGGGCCAGCAGAGCGCCCTGCTCGAGCGCCCGCTCCAGCCGCTCCTCCCCAACCAGAACGTCGAAGCCTGCCTGGCGCAGGGCCTCCGAGAGCGAGCCGAACGTGTGCCACAGAAGGGACTTCGAGGGCATCGAAGCTCGGTGCTCCTTCAGGTCCTTCCCGGTCGGCGTCCGTCCGAGCGTCTCACCGAGCGCCCGAAGCTGCGCGAGGAGCTCCTCCCCCGTTGCGAACCGGCGCGGCACGAGGCCGACGGAGCGTTTGGCGCTGTTCCACGTTACGAAGTGCTCGATGACGGTCTGGGGGTGGACGGCCGCCTGCGGGTCGTCGGCGAACTCGCGCATCGTCGGAGAGTGGCCGAGTCGCTGGGCGCAGTCGCGGAGCTCGGCCAGGATGCGGTCGTCGGAATAGCGGCGTCTGATCCCGGTTCTAAACGTCTCGAGCGCCGCGGGGTCGATCTCGCGGACAGCTGCGTATGGACTCTGCCTGGCGCTTGCCATGGCCGCTCCTGGTCGCGCGACGTACGTGTCGCCCTTCAAGGATAGAGACGATCCGCTCTAGCGCAAGTAGCCGAGTGTAGCGAGGAGCTCCCCGCACTCGGTCTCGATTTCGGCCAGCTCGTCTGCCGTGAGATCGCGCCGCCAGCGACCGACCGAGGCGCCGTGCGCCCCCCGCAGGGCGTCCGCGAGGCGGTCGGCCGGCGCTCCCAAGAATTCGGCGAGGTCGGCGGCCACCGCGGCCGGGTTCGAGCTCAGCAGCTCGTAGCGCACCTCGTGGACGCGGCCGGCCGGCGCGCTGCGGGCTGCCGAGACGTACCGTCGCCAGGCCCACGCGGCCCGCCGGGCGTCGCTCGCCGCCGAGAAGTCCCCCTCCCGGCCCGGCTCGACCCAGAAGCGTGCCTCGGCACCGTACGGCAGGCCCGCGTCATCCCCACCCCCGCGCCCGGCCCGCAGCCAGCCGCGGTCGAGGAGCGAGCAGACGACGTCGCGCCCGTCGCGGACGATGTGAACCAAGCCGGCCTGCGGGAAGGCGGCGCCCGCGGCCGCCGCGACGAAGGCCGTCTCCGGCGTCTGCTCGACGGCGCGGCGGCCGCCGACGAGCCCGAGCCGGCGTGTGACAGCAAGGATGCCGCGGATCCGACGGGCGGCCTCGTCCTCTGGCAGGCGGTGGAGCGCGGGTATCGCCGCCTTGAGCGGCGCCACCTCGCCGAGGTCGACGAAGCCCGCGAGCGAGCCGATTGCGCCCGCGAGGAACGTCGTCCCGGAACGAGGGCACCCGATGACGAAGACGAGACGCTCGTCGAGCGGCTCGAGCGCGCGCCGGGGAGAGAGTCCGTAGCGGCGGACAAGCCGAAGGGCGGCCCGGAGATGGAGGCTTGCCGTCCCGATCCCAGCCATCCCCCGGAATAGTCTCAGGTCGGGCGGGGGCCCGAGCTGAGACTAAGTGGTCGCCACCGCACATACGGCCCCGCCTGGCCGGCTGCAAACCCGCGCATCCCCGCGTCCTCAGTCGGTCCCATACCGGCTTGGTATGCGGCCTCCCTGCGTCCTTGGGCTGCTTGGTTTTCGCGCGGCCAAACATGACCGTACTTACGTGGAGACCACTGAGTGCGCCGTCCAGCGCACTAGACTCCGCCTCGATGCGCCTCGCCTCGGAGATCGCGCTCGCCCGCCTGGCCGGCCGGCTCTCGAGGCTTCTCGGGCGCGGAGGGGGGACGACGCTTCCGGGCAAGCTCCTCGCCGCCGTCGATCCCGAAGCGCTCGGCGTCCTTGCGGCCCGCCTGCCGCTCGGCTGCGCGCTCGTGTCGGCGACGAACGGGAAGACGACGACGGCCGCGATGGCCGCGGAGATCCTCTCGCCGCGCCTGCTCCTCGCGCACAACCGCGCCGGCGCGAACCTCGTCTCAGGGATCGCCTCGACCCTCCTCGACGCGCGCGGAGCCGAGCTCGGGCTCTTCGAGGTTGACGAAGGAGCCTTCCCCGACGTGTCCGGGCGACTGCGGCCGCACGCGGTCTGCCTCGGCAACCTCTTCCGCGACCAGCTCGACCGCTACGGGGAGCTCGAGCTCGTCGCCGAGCGCTGGCGGGCCGCCGTCTCCGATCTCGACCCCGGGACGCGCGTCGTCGTGAACGCCGACGACCCGCTCGTCGCCGACCTTCCGGGCGCGCGCGAGGGCGTGACACGGTTCGGGCTCGACGACCCCTCGGCCGCCCGAGAGCGCCTTCCCCACGCCGCCGACTCGAAGTATTGCCTCGCGTGCGGCACCCCGTACGAGTACGCCGCCGCCTACGTCGGCCACCTCGGCGACTACCGCTGCCCGCGTTGCGGCCGCACGCGTCCTCCCCTCGACGTCAGCGCCCGAGCAATCCGCGCCGCCGGGCTCGAAGACTCGTCGTTCGAGCTCGTCACGTTGCACGGGAGCCGGCGCGTCTCGCTCGGACTCCCGGGCCTCTACAACGTCTACAACGCCCTCGCAGCCGCCTCGCTCTGCCTCGCCCTCGGCGCCCCGCTCGACGAGATTGCCGCCGGGCTCCAGCGCTTCCGTCCCGCCTTCGGGCGCTTCGAGCGCTTCGCCGTCGGCGACCGGAGCGCCGTCCTCCTCCTCGTCAAGAACCCTGCCGGCGCGAACGAGGTCGTGCGAACGCTGACCGCCGGCGAGGCGCCGCGAGTCGTTGTCGCCGCGCTCAACGACGACATCGCCGACGGGCGGGACGTCTCCTGGATCTGGGATGTCGACTTCGAGCCGCTCGCCGCCTCGCTCGAGCGGCTCGTCGCCACGGGTGCCCGCGCGCAGGAGCTCGCGCTCCGCTTCAAGTACGGCGGCCTCGCGCCGGAGCGGATCGAGGTCGAGCCCGACCTCGGGCGGGCGCTCGACCGCGGGCTTGAGCTGGTCGGGCCGGGTGGCGAGCTCTTCGTGCTCCCCACCTACACCGCGATGCTGGCTCTGCGGCGGATTGCCGCTGCGCGTGGCCTCGTCCGGCCCTACTGGGAGTCAACCCCGGAAAATGCTGCGCATTTTCCGGGGGGAGGATCTAGTCGCTTCGCTTCGCTGGCGAGGAAACGGTGGGGGTTCCTGCCGTGAAGGTCGTCGTTGGGCACCTCTACCCCGACTATCTCAACATCTACGCCGACCGCGGCAACATGGCGGTGCTCGAGCGGAGGGCAGGCTGGCGGGGGATCGGCTTCGACTGGCGGCCGCTCGGGATCGGCGAGGCGCTCCGGCCGGGCGAGCACGACCTCCTCTACGTCGGGGGCGGTCAGGACCGCGAGCAGGCGCTTGTCGCCCCCGACCTCGCCGCGCGAGGCGAGGCGCTGCGCGCGGCGGTGGAGGGCGGGGCCGCCGTCCTCGCCGTCTGCGGCGGCTACCAGCTTCTCGGGCGCTTCTACCGCGACCGAGCGGGCGGGGAGCTTGCCGGCGCCGCGCTCTTCCCGCTCCACACGACCGCGGGCGGGCGGCGCATGATCGGCGACGTCCTGCTCGAATGCGAGCTCGAGGCGGGCGAGCGGCGGACCCTCGCTGGCTTCGAGAACCACGCCGGGCGGACGATCCTCGATGCTGGCGCCCAGCCGCTCGGCAAGGTGGTCGCCGGCTTCGGGAACGACGGCGCGTCCGGATACGAGGGCTGCCGCCTCGGCCGCGCCCTCGGGACCTACCTCCACGGGCCGCTCCTGCCGCGGAACCCCTGGCTCTCCGACTGGCTGCTCGCGCAGGCGCTCGCGCACCGGAGCGGCGGCGAGCCGCCGGAGCTCGCTCCGCTCGCCGACGAGCTCGAGGCAGCCGCGCACCGGGTCTCCGCCGAGCGGGCGCGGGCCCGCGGCGGCCGGTTCTGACACGGGCTACGGCGCCCAGAGCGCGCCGAGATAGACCATCGGGTCGCCCGGCTCCCAGCGGGCGAGGAAGCGCTGGATCGGAGGGTGGATCGCGAGTCCTTCGAGCTCTTCGACGGCGAAGAGCCGGTGGCCGCGCACGGCGGCGTCCTGCGACGCGACCGTTTCGAGCGAGCGGCCGCCGAGGTGCGCCGCGAAGATGATGTGGACGACGTGCTTGCGGAACGCCGATGTCCCGGGCGCGATCGAGTCCACGATGGCGACCGGGCCCTCGAGCGGAACGTCGTCGCCGATCCCGCACTCCTCGGCGAGCTCCCGGCGGAGCGCGTCGACGAGGCTCTCCCCCGCGTTCACGCCGCCGCCCGGCAGGAGCCAGTACTCGCGGTCAGGCTTCTCGTGCCGGATCAGGAGCACCTTGCTCTCACGGCGCAGGATCGCGGAGACCCGGATGCGCGGCTGCACTTACCTGTTCCTGGAGGAGCCGAAGCCGCGGACGCCCCGCTCGCCGGCGGGCAGCTCGTCGACCCCGACAGGCTCGACCTCGGGCACGCGCAGGACAACGAGCTGCGCGATCCGCTCGCCCGGCTCGGCGACGAAGGTCTCGCTCAGGTCGGTGTTGAGAAGGACGACGCGGATCTCGCCGCGGTAGCCCGAGTCGATCAGCCCCGGGGAGTTGACGACGGCGATCCCGTGCCGGGCGGCGAGCCCGGAGCGCGGCTGGACGAAGCCCGCGTAGCCCTCGGGAATGGCGACGGCGATCCCGGTCGGAACGACGGCGCGCTCGCCCGGGCCGAGCTCGACCCGCTCGCACGTCGTCAGGTCGAGCCCGGCGTCGCCCGCATACGCCCGCGTGGGCAGCTGCGCGTCCTCGCGCAGGCGGACGACCGGGAGCTCGATCACACCCGCTGCTCGGCCGCCGCGGGTTCGGAGACGACGTAGCGGGCGAGCCGGGCGACCTCGCTGCGCGGCAGGCGGGCGACGAGGAGGACGCCGTCCGGCCGGTCGATCCGCTCCTCGATCGGCGCCCCGCGCGCATAGAGCTCCGCGAGGACCCGCCCTTCGGAGTGCGGAACGAGGAGGCGGACCGGGACGAATCGCTCGGAGAAGAGCCCCGCGACGTGAGCGCGGAGCTCGTCGAGCCCCTCCCCGGTCCTCGCGGAGATGAGCAGGGCGACGGGGAAGCGGTTGGCGAGCCGTCGCCGGCTCAGGGGGTCGAGGACGTCGACCTTGTTGAGGACGAGCTCGCGCGGGAGCTCGTCTGCGCCGATCTCGGCGAGCACCGCCTCGACGGCGGCTACGGTCTCGTCGAGCCGCGCCTCGGAGAGGGAGCCGTCGGCGACGTGGAGGACGAGGTCCGCGGAGAGCGTCTCCTCGAGGGTCGCCGCGAAGCCCTCGACAAGCCGGTGCGGCAGCCGGCGGATGAAGCCGACGGTGTCTGTGACGAGGTAGCGGCGGCCCTCGTGGTCGAAGGCGCGCGTCGTCGGGTCGAGCGTCTCGAAGAGGCGGTCGTTCACGGAGACGTCGGCGTCCGTGAGCGCGTTCAGGAGCGTCGACTTGCCCGCATTCGTGTATCCGGCGAGCGCGACGACGGGCGTCTCGCCCCGCTGCCGGGCCTTCCGTTGCGTGTCGCGCCGGCTCTCGAGCTCCTTCAGGCGCCGCTTGAGGACGCTGACTCGGCGCCGCGCGAGGCGCCGGTCGGTTTCGAGCTGGGACTCGCCCGGGCCGCGCGTGCCGGTACCTCCGCCGAGCCGCTCGAGGTGCTTCCAGAGGCCACGCATGCGCGGCAGGTTGTACTCGAGCTGGGCGAGCTCGACCTGGAGCTTCCCCTCGGCGCTGACTGCGTGCTGGGCGAAGATGTCGAGGATGAGCTGCGTGCGGTCGACGACGCGCAGCTCGAGCGCGTCCTCGAGACGGCGCTGCTGGCTCGGGTCGAGGTCGTCGTCGACGATGACGGACTCGGCTTCCGCCGCCTTGACGGCGTGCTCGAGCTCCTGGAGCTTCCCCTTACCGACGTAGGTACGCGGATCCGGCGCGGGCCGGCGCTGCACCAGCTCGCCGACGGGAGCGACGCCGGCGGTCTCGAGGAGGGCGCGGAACTCGCCGAGCTCGTCCTCCTCGTCGACTCCTGGAGCCAGCACGGCGACGACGAAGCCGCGCTCGGGCTCTGCGCCGGGCGCGGGATCCGGCTGGTGTTGAGTCACGCTGTGATTATGACGCGGCCGTAACTCGGTAGTCTGGCCGCGATGACCGTCGACACGCACCTCGCCGAGCGCCTCGCCGTGCGCGCGCTCGAGCTCGTGAACCTTCCGTCAGCCAGCCGGGACGAGGCCCGCATCGCCGCCTACGTCGCCTGGGCGACGGCCGGCGGGCCGCTCGAGCTCGTCCACGAGGCCGGCGAGATCCGCCTCTACGCGACCCCGCGTCGACACAGCACGGAGCTCGTCCTCCTCGCCGGCCACCTCGACACCGTGCCGGCCCAGGGAAACATCCCGGGCCGGATCGCCGGCGGGGCGGTCCACGGACTCGGCGCGAGCGACATGAAGGGCGGGCTCGCCGTCATGATCGAGCTCGCGCGCTGGCTCGCCGAGGAGGCGCCGGAGCTCGAGCTCGATCTCGCGCTCCTCTTCTTCCCACGTGAGGAGCTCCCGGCCGAGGACAGCGCGCTGCCGGACGTCTTCGCGGGCGCCCCGCTCGTGCACGAGGCCGACCTCGTCGTCGTCTTGGAGCCGACGGACAACACGGTCCAGGCGGGCTGCCTCGGCAACCTGAACGCCGAGCTCTCCTTCCGTGGCGAGAGCGCCCACTCCGCCCGCCCGTGGCTCGGTGTGAACGCGATCGAGCGCGCCGTCGCCGGGCTCGGGCACGTGCTCCCGGTCGAGCCCGTCGAGGTCGAGATCTCGGGGCTCGTCTTCACGGAGGTGCTGAGCGCCACGCGGATCGAGGGCGGGATCGCCTCGAACGTCATCCCCGACCGCACCGCCTGCATCCTCAACTACCGCTACGCCCCCGACCGGACGCCCGCCGAGGCGGAGGAACGGGTGCGCGAGCTCCTGCGGCCGGCCGGCGGCGAGGTGACGATCCAGTCCAACTCGCCGCCGGCCCGCGTGGCTGCGAGCTCGCCGCTCGTCAGGCGGCTGCAGCGGGCCGGCAGCTTCGCGCTCGAGCCCAAGCAGGCCTGGACGCCGGTCGCGGAGTTCGCCGCGGAGGGGCTCGACGCGGTCAACCTCGGCCCCGGCGCGACCCGCTACGCGCACCGCCGCGACGAGCAGGTCGAGATCGTCGAGCTCGTCCGCACCTTCACCGCCCTGCAGCGGTTCCTGCTCGGTAGCGTCTGACTGGTGGCTCATTGATGCGCCTCTCCCCCATCCTCGCGGCCCAGGCGACGTACCCCTTCGTCCGTCTCGAGGAGGCGAAGCGCCGCATCGCGGCCGAGAGCGTGCGGATCCTCGACTTCGGCGTCGGCGACCCGCGCGAGAAGACCGACCCGCGCATCCGCAGGGCGCTCGCCGACGCGCTCGAGGAGACCTCGAGCTACCCGAAGGCCCAGGGGCTCCCCGAGCTCCGGGCCGCTGTCGCGGGCTGGGTACGCCGACGCTTCGGGGTCGAGCTCGACCCCGACCGGGAGATCATCCCGACCTACGGGTCGAAGGAGGCGATCTTCTCCTTCGCCCAGGTCGCCGTCGACGAGACGAGCGACAAGCGCGTCGTCGTGACGACCCAGCCAGGCTACCCGGTGCAGGAACGAGGCGCCCTCTTCGCGCGCGCCGAGCTGGTACGGCTGCCACTTCTCGCCGGGAACGGCTTCCTCCCCGACCTCGACGCAGTCGAGGCCAAGACCTGGCGCCGTGTCGTCCTCTGCTGGGTCAACTACCCGAACAACCCGACCGGCGCCGTCGCTCCCCTTGCCTTCTACGAGCGGCTCGCCGCTCTGGCGGCGGAGCACGACTTCCTCGTCTGCTCGGACGAGGCCTACTCGGAGCTCTGGTTCGAGGAGCCGCCGTGCTCCGCGCTCCAGGTTCCGGACCGGAGTCGGATCGTCGTCTTCAACACGCTCTCGAAGCGCTCCTCGATGACCGGGTACCGCTCCGGCTTCGTCGCGGCTGCTCCGGAGGTGATCGACGCGCTGCGCTTCTTCCGGCCGACGATCGGGACGGCCCCGCAGGAGTTCGTCCAGCGCGCCTCGGTCGTCGCCTGGGCCGACGAGGAGCACGTCGAGCGCACGCGAGCGATCTACCGGGCGAAGCGGGAGCTCTTCCTCGAGCTCTTCGCCCGCAAGGGCCTGCGGCTCGCCGGGTCGAAGGCGACGATGTACCTCTGGATCGAGGTGCCCGACGGGGAGACGTCCGAGTCGTTCGCCCGGCGGCTCCTCGAGCGCGGCATCGTCGTCGCGCCCGGCTCGTACCTCGGCGAGGCCGGCGAGGGGTACGTCCGCCTCGCGCTCGTGCCGGCGATCGAGGAGTGCCGGGAGGCGGTCGCGATCATGGAGGAGATGCTGTGAACCGGCCGCGAAGAATGCTGCGTATTTGCTGCGGGATCAGCTTGCCCCTTCGCTTTGCTCGGGAGGGTGCTTGAGGGAGGTTGGCCTGTGAGCCGAGGCGAGCTGCGGGCTGAGGTCGAGCGGCTCTGGGAGGCGCCTGCGGAGGAGGTCGTGCGCGGCGCCGCGGCGGTCGAGGAGGTCGTCCGGCTCCTCGACGAGGGGGAGCTGCGGGTGGCCGAGAAAAGGCCGGACGGGTGGGTCGTGAACGAGTGGGCGAAGAAGGCGATCGTCCTCTACTTCCGCGTTCGCCGCGTCGAGCCGCTCGAGGCGGGGCCGTTCGAGTACCTCGACAAGATCCCGCTCAAGCGCGACTACGCGCGGCGGGGCGTGCGCGTCGTGCCGCCGGCGGCCGCCCGTCACGGCGCGTTCCTCTCCGAGGGCGTCATCCTCATGCCGAGCTACGTCAACATCGGCGCCTGGGTCGGCCCGCGGACGATGGTCGACACCTGGGCGACGGTCGGCTCCTGCGCGCAGATCGGCGCCGACGTCCACCTCTCAGGGGGAGTGGGCATCGGTGGCGTTCTCGAGCCGCCACAGGCTCGTCCGGTGATCGTCGAGGACGGGGCGTTCGTCGGGTCCCGCTGCATCGTCGTCGAGGGCGTCCTCGTCGGCGAGCGGGCCGTGCTCGGCGCGAACGTCGTCATCACGTCGTCGACGCCGATCATCGACGTCACCGGCGCGGAGCCGGTCGAGCATCGCGGCCGCGTGCCGCCGGGCTCGGTGGTCATCCCGGGGACACGAGCGAAGGACTTCCCGGCCGGGACGTACGGCGTCGCGGCGGCGCTCATCATCGGACAGCGGAGCGCCTCGACCGACCTCAAGGTGAGCCTGAACGACGTCCTGCGCGAGTTCGAGCTAGCCGTCTAGCCCCGACCCGAGGAGCACTTGCGGGCTCGACAGCGGGGCAGGAGGCTTGACCTCTCTCGCGGCCACGGCCGATCTGAGTGCCGTCGCGAGAACGCGGAGTTGTGGGCCCACCTGGATGTCGGACGGAAACCCGAAGCCGGTGACGCAGAGCCGAAGCTCGATTCCTGCGCTGCCCCTCGAGGCAGGAGACGGGCGTGCCAAGCCTCCGACCCTGGACTACGCGGGCTGAGCCGAGGACCGGGTCGAAGGTCTGGTGGAGGTAGTCGGGGAAGAAGAAGAACGCTGCCTTCACGTAGGCCAGCGCCTCGCCGTTCCTGCCGCTCGGGTCAGCCTTGCTGCACTTGGGCCGTTCGGAGACAGCCCGGCAGAAGAACGAGAATCCGCCCTGCACCCGCGCACCGATCCACAGCTCCTCCGCTGGGCGGCGCACGTGCAGTCGAAGGACGGCGCCTCGCTGGGCCACGTCGAGGGCGTATGGCGGCAGTCGTCCGTCGTGCACCGACCAGGCGCCGAACCCGGTCGTGAGCTGCTTCGTGGCAAGCTCGAGTACTTCTCGAGGCGTGCGGGCGGGAACGCGCAGGCGAGCCTGAGCCCGATCGACGTCGGAGCGTGCCGCGGCAACGTCCGGCGGGCAAGACGTCTCGAGCACGACGGCGAGCAAGACCGCGCTGAGAGCAAGACGTCTGCGGAGCACTGTCCCCCTACCTCCGAGCGAGCGGCACAGCGGGCGGCCGCTCCGAGTCACGAGTGTGGCGGTGCGCCACCAGCGCGTCCAGCACAGGGACACCTCTCGTCGCCGCATCGCTGGAGGGTCAGGCGGTCGCATCCGCAGGAGCCCGGCCGTTCCCGAGGCCGAGCTCGAGCTCCTCCGAAATCTCCCCACGACAGATCTCCTGTGCCGGGCCGATCAGGCGGGCGTTGAAGTCCCCGTCGAGCTCGACATGGAGGTCGCCGCCGGGCAGATGCACCGTGACTGGACTCTTGCACCAGCCACGCGCGACTGCGGCACCCGCGACGGCGCACGCGCTCGTGCCCGAAGCGAGGGTCTCCCCCGCGCCGCGCTCCCACACGGCGGCGGTGACGTCGTGCGGGCCGTCGACGCGAACGAGCTGGACGTTCGTCCGTCCGGGGAAGCGCGGGTCGCGCTCGAGAAGCGGGCCGAGGCGGAGAAGCTCAGTCCGGTCCGGCTCGCGCCGGACGACTGCGTGCGGGTTGCCGACCGACGCCGGCGTGAGCTCGACCTGCTCCCCGGCGACCTCGATCGTCTCGGGGGGGCCAACCTCGACCCGGCCCATCTCTGTCTCGACCTCAAAGCCCTCACGCAGGCGCGCAACGACCTCCCGCGGTCCGACTGCGACCGTGACCTCGCGGGCGCCGCTCCGGCGCGCGAGCCAGCGGGCGGCGATGCGAGTGCCGTTCCCCGAGAGCTCCGCGACCGAGCCGTCGGGGTTCCAGATGACGACCTCGGCGCGCGCGCCCTCCACGGCGACGACCTCGAGTACCCCATCCGAGCCCACACCGAAGTGGTAGTCGCACAGCCGGCGCACGGTCTCCGGGTCGAGCGGCCTTCCGGCGTCGGCTCGCTCGACCAGCAGGTAGTCGTTCCCGAGGCCGTGCCACTTCGAGAAGCGGAGCATGCGCGGCGAGCCTAACGCGCGGCCGTGACGGCCCGGCGTGACAGCGTCGCCAGCACGTCTTCGGCGAGCTCGCTCGGCGGGCGCTCTCCGTCCACGTGGATGGCCCCGGGGATGCGTCGCATCCACTTGCGCTGGTAGGCGGCGTACTGCCGTGTTCGGCGGACGATCGCCTCGATCGCCTGCTCGCGTGGCAGCCCCACGACTTCCGCGAGGCCGATTACATGGCGCGCGGTGACCGAGACCCGCCGCTCGACGGCGCGCCGCACCTCGTCCTCGACGCCGCGGTCGAACATTGCCCGCGCGCGGCGCTCGATCCGGCGGGTGAGCACCTCCCGGGGCACGTCGAGGAGGAAGATCGCTGTGGGGTGCCTCGTCTCCTCCGCCCAGAGCCGGTCGCGCTCGGGCCGGAGAGAGGTTCCCGCCGCGTGGAGCTCGAGTGCGCGGACGACGCGGCGGCGGTCGTTCGGGTGCACGGCGGCCGCGGCCGCGGGGTCGCGCTCCGCGAGGGCGGCGTGGGTGCGCTCGGGCCCGAGGCGGTCATAGACGCGCTCCCAGCGCTCGCGCGCGCCCGAAGTCGGCGCAGGCGGCAGCCGGAGGTCTGCGAGAGCGGCGCGCAGGTAGAGCCCAGTTCCACCGGTGACGATCGGCGTCCGGCCGGCGGTAAGCGCATCGTCGATCGCTTCGTGGGCGAGGCGCTGGTACTCGCCCACCGAGCTCTCGTGGTCGAGCGGCCAGATCGCGACGAGCCGCGTCGGGCGCTCCGGCTGGTTCGTGAGGATCGGTAGGCCACGGTAGACCTGCATCGAGTCGGCGCTGACGATCTCCGCCGGGATGCGCGCCGCGAGTGCCTCGGCGACGGCGCTCTTACCGCTCGCTGTCGCGCCGAAGATCGCCACGACGGGAAGGTGGGTCGGGGTCGTTTCCCGCGTCATCCTCTGGGGCACCCCGGCCCACCACCCGCCTTCGAGGCTAACGGAAAAATCCGCGCGCGTGTGTCACGGACCGTGCCGAATGCGTGACGGGACCGTGCCGGCTTACGCAGCGAGAATCGCGACCTGTGTGCCCCGGAGCGTCGTCGACGACGCACCGTCGATCCGCACCTCGACGAGCTCGCCGGGCCGGGCCGTTCCGTCGAAGTTCACCGTCGTGTTGCGGCGGGTGCGGCCGCGCAGGAGCGTCGGGTCGGTCCGGCTCGGGCCCTCCACGAGCACCTCCTCCGTGCGCCCGATGCGCTCGGCGTTGCGCTCGTGCGCGATCTGCTGGACGAGGTCGATCAGCCGCTCGATCCGCCCGCGCTTCACCTCCTCGGGGATGTGGTCGGGCATCGCCGCCGCCTCGGTCCCCTGCCGCGGGCTGAAGACGAACGTGAAGGCGCCGTCGTAGCGCACCTCCTCGACGACCTCGAGCGTCTCGCGGAAGTCTGCTGCGGTCTCGCCCGGGAAGCCGACGATGATGTCGGTCGTGATCGCGAGATCCGGAATCGCCGCCCGGAGCCTGTCCGCGAGCCGCAGGTAGCGCTCACGATCGTACGTACGACGCATACGCTTGAGCACGCGCGACGACCCCGACTGGAGCGGCAGGTGGACGTGCTCGCAGACCGCCTCACACTCGGACATCGCTGCGATCACCGGGTCACGAAAGTCCTTCGGGTGCGGGCTCGTGAAGCGGACGCGCTCGATCCCGGGCACCGCGTCCACCGCCCGCAGAAGTTCACCGAACTCGGTCCTGACCTCCGGCGCGAGATCGCGCCCCCACGAGTTGACGTTCTGGCCGAGGAGCGTCACCTCGCGGACGCCGTCGGCGGCGAGCGCCGCCACCTCGGCGACGATGTCAGCCGGGCGGCGGCTCTGCTCCCTCCCCCGCACGGCCGGGACGATGCAGTAGGAGCACTTCGAGTTGCAGCCCATCGAGACCTGCACCCAGGCCTGGAAGCGCCGCTCGCGCCGCGCCGGCAGATCCCCCGCGAAGTGGCTCCACTCGGCGAAACGTCCCCGCGGGACGCCGAAGCCGCCCGCGCCGATCCAGTCGGCGAGATGCGGGATCGACCCCGGTCCGAAGGCGACGTCGACGAAGGGGTAGAGCTCGAAGATCCGCTCTCGCTGCGCTTCGGCGTAGCAGCCGCCGACCGCGATGACCTTGTCAGGGTCCTGTTTCTTGCGGGCGGCCGCCTGCAAGAGGTGGGCCGCGAAGCGCTGGTCCGGCTTCTCGCGGACGGTGCACGTGTTGAAGACGATCACGTCCGCCTCGTCCTGGTTCGGCGCCTCGCCGAGCCCGAGCGACTCCAGCATGCCCTTGATCCGCTCCGAGTCGTGGGCGTTCATCTGGCACCCGAACGTGGTGACGTGGTACCGCCTCATGAGCGTTGAATGCTAGCGCCGCCTGGCCGACGGCCCATCGCAGGTGAATCGTGAGCTGGGCCATCTCCACGCCTCCACCTGAGTTGACGGCCCGGTCGATCTCCCGGCAGAGAGCGCCCGCCCCGCGCGGGATTCTGCTCTGGCAGCCGCGGGCTACTCTCTGCCCATGCGCCAAGTAGAGGTCGGGACGTGGCCCTTCCTCTACGCCCCCGAGACGGGGTGGAGGGGTCGCGGCCTCTGTCGGCTTCGTGGTCGACGCTCGCTGCGCTCTTACTTCGCGAACTCCACCGCCCGGCTCTCACGGATCACCGTCACCTTGATCTGGCCCGGGTACTCGAGCGACTCCTCGATCTCGCGTGCGATCTCGTGCGAGAGGAGGACGGCCGTGTCGTCGTCGATCTCGGTCGGCTTGACCATGACGCGGATCTCACGCCCCGCCTGGAGCGCGTAGACGCGCTCGACCCCCTTCTTCTCGGAGGCGATCTTCTCGATCGCCTCGAGCCGCTTGATGTAGCCCTCGAGGCTCTCGCCGCGCGCGCCCGGGCGTGAGGCCGAGATGGCGTCCGCGGAGATGACGAGGACCGCCTCGACGGTCTGGGGCTGCACCTCGTAGTGGTGGGCTTCGACGGCGTGGACGATGTGCTGCGACTCGCCGTACTTCTTCGCGAGCTGGGCGGAGATGATGGCGTGCGAGCCCTCGACCTCGTGCGTCATCGCCTTGCCGATGTCGTGGAGGAGCGCGGCGCGCTTGGCCGTCTTGACGCTCGCGCCGAGCTCGGCGGCCATGATCCCGGCCAGGTGGACGCACTCGAGCGAGTGCTTGAGGATGTTCTGCCCGTAGCTCGTCCGGTAGCGGAGCCGCCCGAGCACCTTCACGAGCTCCTCGTGGAACTTGCCGCAGTTCGCCTCGAAGACGGCCTGCTCGCCGGCCTGGCGGATGAGGTCCTCGACCTCGGCTTTCGACTGGTAGTACATCTCCTCGATCCGGGACGGGTGGATGCGACCGTCCTCGACGAGCTTCTGGAGCGTCAGCTTCGCGACCTCGCGCCGTACCCCGTCGAACGACGAGAGGACGACCGCCTGCGGCGTGTCGTCGATGATGAAGTCCACGCCGGTGAGGTTCTCGAGGGCGCGGATGTTTCGGCCCTCGCGGCCGATGATGCGGCCCTTCATGTCGTCCGACGGGAGCTCGACAAGCGACACCGTCGTCTCGGCGGCGTGGCTCGCGGCGACGCGCTGGAGGGACTCCGCGACGAGGTTGCGCGCTCGGCGCTTCGCCTCCGTCTGGGCCTCCTCCTCGGCCTGACGGATCATCCGCGCCATCTCATGGCGGACGAGCTCCTCGGACTGATCGAGGAGCTGCTTCTTCGCCTCGTTGACGGTCATGCCCGAGATGCGCTCGAGCTCCTTGAGCTCGGACTCCTTCAGCCCCTTGAGCTCCTCCTGAAGCTGCTTGATGTGGCCCTCGCGGTCGGAGAACGAGTGCTCGCGCCGCTCGAGCTCGGTGAGCTTGCGGTCGATGTCCTCCTCCTTGGCGAGGACGCGCTCCTCGATCTTGATCACCTCGGCCCGCCTCGCGGAGAGCTCTATCTCCACCTCGGCACGGAGCTTGACTGCCTGCTCGCGCGCCTCGACCTGGGCCTCGCGGCGGAGAGCGTCCGCCGCCCGCTGAGCCTCCTCGACGAGTTGCCGCCGCTCGCGGTCGGAGGCCGCGAGCTTGCGCGAGACGAGAAGCCATGCCGCTCCGACGGCGCCCACCAGTCCGACGGCGAGGCCGACGAGGATTGCTATGACAAGCTGCATTGCCCGCTCCTACATGGTCGA
>JBGPNP010000005.1:0-25902 GCA_041487575.1 Gaiellaceae bacterium
GACATGCTCCGGCGCAGCGGGATCGAGCCTGCGCCGACCGATCTCCAGGACCTCGACGCGGTCGGCCGCGCGCTCGGCGACGCCCCGTCCGTCCTCTGGGCCGAGACACCCACGAATCCGCTCCTCAGGGTGATGGACCTCGAGCGCCTCGGCGCCCTGGCCGCCGGCTCGGGGGCGCCGATGGTCGTCGACAACACCGTCGCGACGGCTGTGCTCCAGCGCCCGCTCGAGTGGGGCGCCGTCGCCTCGCTCTACTCGCTCACGAAGGCCGCCTCGGGCCATTCGGACGTCATCCTCGGCGCCGTCGTCAGCCGGGACGGGGATCTCCTCGCGCGGCTGCGTGCCTGGCGTACGGCGGCCGGCGGGATCCCGGGCCCGTTCGAGGCGTGGCTCGCCCACCGCGGGCTGAAGACGCTCCCCGTCCGGATCGCGCGGCAGTCGGAGACCGCCCTCGCGGTCGCGCGCCGTCTTGCGGCGCACGGGCGGGTGCGGCGGGTCCACTATCCGGGGCTCGACGCTCGGCCCGGCTCGGCGGCCGAGCGGCAGATGCGGGGCGGATTCGGCCCGCTTCTTTCCTTCGAGGTGGACGGGGACGCGGCCTCCGCGAACCGCGTCGTCGCCGGCTCGCGGCTCGTCCGGCCGGGTACGAGCTTCGGCGGCGTCGAGTCGTCGTGGGAGCGGCGTGCGCGCTGGCCGTCTGAGACGGCGCCCGAGAGCCTCATCCGGATGTCGGTCGGCCTCGAGGAGGCCGAGGACGTGCTCGCGGATCTCGATGCCGCGCTCGCGCAGGCCTGACCGGCCGGAGCTGTGCCGGAAGGGGACAGCCTGCGTCGCGCCGCCGAGCGCGTCGGCGCTCTCGCCGGAGAGGCCGTCCGCGTCGAGACGCCGCATCCGCGGGCGGCGGCGCTCGGGATCGCCGAGCGGCTCGACGGGAAGCGGCTCGAGCGCGTGGAGGCTGCCGGCAAGAACCTCCTCCTCACCTTCGAGGGCGGGCTCGTTCTCCGCAGCCACCTCCGGATGCGCGGGCGCTGGCGGGTCGAGCCCGCAGGCGAGCGGGTCGCCGGCACGCCCTGGCTCGTCCTGCGCGGCCGCGACCTGCAGGCGGTGCAGTGGAACGGCCCGGTGCTCGAGCTCGGCGGACGGCGGCCCGTCCTGGGCCTGGGGCCCGACATCATGGACGGGCCGCCCGACCTCGAGGCGATGGTCGCCCGCCTGCGTGCGGCCGACCAGAGCCGCGAGCTCGGGGAGGCGCTCCTCGACCAGCGGCTCGTCGCGGGGGTCGGGAACATGTGGCGTACGGAAGTGCTGTTTCAGGCGAGTGTCTCGCCGTGGAGCAAGCTCGGCGACCTCTCCCGCGCAGAGCTCTGCGGCGTGCTCGGGGACGCAGCCGTGGCGATGCGGGCGCCACGCGGCCCGCGCCTCGTGTACCGCCGAGCCGGCCGGCCCTGTCCGCGCTGCGGGGCCGCGATCCGATCTCGCGCGCAGGGCGACTCGGCCCGGATCGCGTACTGGTGCCCGGGGTGCCAGGCAGGAACGGGCAGCGCCAGCGCGTAACCCGTCGCGTGCCCCCCGACGCGCTCCGCTCGCCGTCGCTCTTCCGTGCTCTCCGCTCCTTTTGTCTCGGCGCGTTCTTCGACCTCGGGGCCGAGCTGGAGGCGGGCGCGGAGATCCCAGTGGCCTTCGAGGAGCACGCGACGCCCGGGCGGCCGACGCTCTACGAGTACCGGCCGCTCGTCGGGTCGTTCGTGGAGTCGCGGGCCGAGCGGCTCGGCCGGCGCGACGACGCCCAGGAAGCGCTGAACGCCCTCAAGGATGAGCCGGCGGCCGGCATCTTCGCGCATGCGCACGCCGGGGAGCGGGCCGGAGAGGACGAGGCGCTCCGGCGTACGGTGCTCATCCCGCTCCTCGTGCGCACGGCGGAGAACTGCGGCGGCTTCGACTGGGAGGACGCCGGTTTCGAACGGGCCTACGTCGAGCTCGAGCGTTCGCTGATCGGCGAGCGGCGGTCCTACGCCGCCCTGGCACCGCTCATCGGGCTGACCGCCGGCGGTGAGATCGAGCTCGGCCGCGGCATCCGTGTCCGGCCTGCGGCAGCAGGCGAGTTCGCCCCTCTGTGGCCGGAGGCGAACCGGCTCCTGCCGCGCGACTTCGGGCGCGAGGTCGACCGCGCGCTCGTGCTCGAGCTCGAGTGCTCGCTCGACGGCTCGGCCTGCATCGTCCCGAACGCGCCGGTCGAGCTCGCCCGGGCGGTCAGCGCCCTGCGGCTCGCGACGCCGGGGGCGATCGCGGCCGGCCCCGTGCTCTTCGAGCGGCTCGACTGGCGCCCTTACGGCATCCAGCCGGTCCCGCCGCTGGCGGCGCAGGTCCCGCCGGGAGAGGCGACCCGCCTCGATCCCTTCCGGGCGCGCATCGCCGTTCGCATCCTCGAGCGGCTCGCCGACGTGCCAGGCGACCCGGACCTGCTCGAAGCGCTCGAACGCTGGGAGCTCGCCCTCTTCCACGAGGGCCCGCAGCGCGCCGACGCGCTGCGGGAGGCGCTCGAGGCGCTCCTCGGCTGCGACGAGGGACCGTGGGCGGCGGCGATGCGCGCCTCGGTCCTCCTCGGGGAGACGGCGCGCGATCGGAGCGCGCTCCTGACCGCGCTCCGCGCGCTCCTCGACGGCGACGGCCCCGGAGCGCACGCGGAAGAGGCCGTCCGCCGCGCGCTCGTCGAGGCGCTCCTCCACGACTCGCGCGAGGAGCTCGTGCGGGAGCTCGACGAAGCGCTGCTCGGGGTTCGCCCGCGCCCGCAGGTGACGAGCGCGGCACGCGTGCTCGCGACGGGCTGAGCCGCTCCCGTGCTGCAGCTCGCCGGCGCGTGGAGGCTCGTCTCGTACGAGATCGAGCGTTCGTCCGGCAGTTCGACGCAGCCGCTCGGCCCGGACCCGGCCGGGCTCCTGGTCTACGGGCCCGGCGACGCGATGTCAGTCCAGATCATGCAGCGGCGACGACCTGCGTTCGCCGCGCGCGACCCGAGACGGGGCGCACCCGACGAGGTGGCGGCCGCGTTCGGCGGGTATCTCGCCTACGCGGGGACGTACGGGGTGCGCCCGGAAGAGGGCTTGGTCGTGCACCGGATCGAGATCGCGTGGTTCCCGAACTGGGAGGGCACTGAGCAGAAGCGCTTCTTCCAGCTCGCCGGTAGCCGGCTGACGCTGCGCTCGCCTCCGTGGGCGCACTCCGGCGGGACGAGCGTCGGCGTGCTCGTCTGGGAGCGGCTCGGGTAGCGCGGGCGCCCGAAGCGCGTCTTCCGTCACACATTCGTGCCGCTCTCGACACGCTTCGCGACACTCAGGTCACATCGAGCGCGCTAGCCTCGACTCATGGACGAGGCGCGAAAGGTGATCGAGCGGCTCGAGCGCATCGACGCGCTCCGGGAGGGCGGGGCGTTGCCGGGCGAGCTCCTGTGCGAGATCCGCGGCCTGCTGCGGGAAGGGGAGGCGTGGCTCGCGGCGGAGCGAGCCGGGGCGGGCCTTTCGGACACGGAGCGGGCGCGGGCGGCGATCGAGCGGTGCAGCGACCGGCTCGATGCCGGGGGCAGCTCTGCTGAGAGGGAGGTGATCGGGGCGAGCGCCGTATACGATCGCTAGCCATGCCACGCTACGGGCCTCCGGACGCGTTCGAGACGCCGCGCTTCTCCGGGCCGCGGACGTTCATGCGCCTGCCGTACGTTCGCGACTTGGACGGGGTGGACGTCGCCGTCCTCGGGATCCCGATGGACGGGGCCCAGGTGTACCGGACAGGCTCCCGGTTTGGGCCGGAGGGGATCCGCAGCGCCTCGGTCTTGCTGCGCAACTACAACCCGATCCTGGCGGTGAACGTCGTCGAGCGGCTCTCGCTCGTCGACTACGGCGACGTGCCCACGGTGCCCGGCTCGACCGTCGACTCGCTCGAGCGCTCGGCCGCTGCGATCGAGGAGGTGGCGAGGGCGGGCGTCACGACTCTCTGCCTCGGCGGCGATCACACGGTCCTCCTCGCCGAGCTGCGGGCGCTCGCCGCCGTGCACGGGCCGCTCGCCCTCATCCAGCTCGACGCGCACCACGACCTCTGGGACGAGTACTTCGGGCAGAAGCTCTTCCACGGGAGCGTCGTCCGCCGCGCCGTCGAGGAAGGCCTGATCGACACCGGCCGCTCGATCCAAGCCGGCCTGAGAGGCTCGCTCGCGGACGCGGGCGACACCCTCATGCCGGCGAGCTTCGGCATCGACGCGCTCACCTCCGAGGAGCTCCTGGCGCTCGGGCCGGGCAGGTTCTCGATGCGCGTCCGGGACCGGGTCGGCGACGGGCCCTGCTTCCTCTCGTTCGACGTCGACTTCGTCGATCCGGCCTTCGCCCCGGGGACGGGGACGCCCGAGGTCGGCGGGCCGTCGAGTCGCGAGGCGCTCACGTTCGTCCGCTCGCTCGCGGGACTCGACTTCCGTGGCTTCGACTGCGTCGAGGTCTCCCCGCCGTTCGACCCCGCCGGCGTGACGGCGTTCCTCGCCGCGAACGCGTGCTTCGAGATGCTGTCGCTCCTCGCGCTCAGGCGCTGAGGCGCTGCCGCTTTCGCGCCGAGGGGCACGGAAGGATTGTGGTAGCCTGACCCGAAAGGAGGCCCCCATGGGCCTCTCGCAAGTGCAAGCTTCAACGCGTCCGCGCAACGGGACGCCGAGCTCTCGAGGAGCCAAGCTGGGCCAGGTCATCGCCTTCGCGAACCAGAAGGGGGGCGTTGCCAAGACCACGAGCACCCTGAACCTGGCGGTCGCCTTCAAGGAGCGGGGCTTCAACGTCCTCGCGGTCGACCTCGACCCGCAGGGAAACCTGACGATGAGCCAGGGCATGGACCCCGACACCGTCGAGCTGTCGATGTTCGACGTCCTCGCCCGCGGAGTGCCGATCGACCAGGTGATCCGGCAGGCCGAGATCGACGTGGCCATCTCCTCGATCGACCTCGCCGGGGCCGAGCTCGCGCTCGCGAGCATGATCGGTCGCGAGCGGGCGCTCCAGAAGGCCCTCTTGCCGGTGCGCGGGCGCTACGACTTCGTCCTGATCGACACGCCGCCCTCGCTCGGGCTGCTCACGATCAACGCCCTGACCGCGGCGGACTCGGTCATCGTGCCCGTCCAGTGCGAGTACCTCTCGCTCAGGGGCCTCGTCCAGCTCGAGAACACGCTCTCGATGATCAGGGAGAACCTGAACCCGGTCGTCGTGATCCGCGGCATCCTCCCGACGATGTACGACGGCCGGACGCTCCACAGCCGCGAGGCGATCGAGATGCTGAAGGAGAACTTCGGCAACCTCGTCTTCGAGACGAGGATCAAGAAGACCGTCCGCTACGCGGAGGCGCCTGTCCAGGGCCGCTCCGTCCTCAAGTACGACCCGAGCGGCCCGGCCGCGGACGCGTACCGGGAGCTGGCGAAGGAGGTGCTCAATGGCGCGAAGCCGCGCGAGCATGCGTGAGGGCCCGCTGGCCGAGCTCTTCGGGGCGACAGACGCGGCGCAGCGCGAGGCCGAGAAGACGAGGCGGAGGAAGAAGGGAGAGCCCGGGCTGCCCGCAGAGCCCGCAGCCGCCGAGCGCGCCACAAAAGCCTCTACGCGCGAGGTCGCCCCGGCCGCGCGCTGGAGCGATGCCGGCCCACGCATGCGCGGCGTCGTGCGGCCCGAATCGTCCGCCTACCTTGCCGTCATCCGCGTTGTCGGCGTCGGCGGCGCAGGCCTGAACGCGCTCAACCGCATGATCGAGGCGGGCATCTCCCAGGTCGACTTCGTCGCGGTCAACACCGACCTTCAGCAGCTCAAGACGTGCGAGGCGCCCATCAAGCTCCATGTCGGCCGCGAGCTGACGCAGGGCCTCGGCTCCGGCTCCGACCCGGAGATCGGGCGTCGCGCCGCCGACGAGAGCTACGACCAGATCAAGAACGTGCTGCGCGGCTCGGACATGGTCTTCGTGACCGCGGGCGAGGGCGGAGGCACCGGGTCGGGCGCGGCTCCGGTCGTCTCCCGCATCGCCCGCGAGCTCGGCGCCCTCACCGTCGGCATCGTGACGCTTCCGTTCCGCTTCGAGGGCACGCGCCGCCGCCAGCAGGCCGAAGACGGCACCGAGGCGCTCCGCTCCGTCTGCGACACCGTCATTGTCATCCCGAACGACCGCCTGCTCGAGGTACTCGACCGCTCGACGTCGATGCTCGACGCCTTCCGGGTCGCCGACGATGTCCTCCGCCAGGGCGTCCAGGGCATCTGCGACCTGATCACGATGCCGGGGCTGATCAACCTCGACTTCGCGGACGTCCGCACGATCATGAGCGACGCGGGCTCCGCCCTCATGGGCATCGGCTTCGCGACGGGCGAGCACCGCGCGCGCGAGGCGGCGGAGCGGGCGCTTCGCTCGCCGCTGATCGACACCGAGATCACCGGAGCGCGCGGCATTCTCCTTTCGATCTCGGGCGGCGAGGACCTCACGCTCCTCGAGGTGAACGAGGCGGCCGAGGTCATTCGGGGAGCGGCGACCGAGGAGACGAACATCATCTTCGGCGCGACGATCGACGAGCGCCTGAACGGGCAGATCTGGGTCACCGTAGTCGCGACGGGGATCGGCAAGCAGGGCCGGCGGCCCTCGCCGGCGCCGCGGCCCGAGGACGTTCTCGAGCCGCCGAGCTTCCTCCGCGACCTGTAGTCCGCCGTCCGCGGAATACGGCGCGTCCTGGCGGCTGCAAAGCGGCGCCGGGCCGCGTCCTCGGTCGCGCCCATAGCCATCGACTGTGGGCGCTCCCTGCGTCCTTGCCGGGCTTGCTTTTCGCGCGCCAAGGTCATCGCCGTACGCGCCAGACGGCGCACTAGCAGCTCCGGCCGGGAGTACCCTGCGTCCCGTGATGAAGGGCGCGATCGCGGCCGGACATCCGCTGACCGCCCAGGCGGGTGCGCGTGTCCTCGAGGAGGGCGGGAACGCGGTCGACGCCTGCATCGCCGCGGCCCTCGTCTCGTGGGTCGCCGAGAGCCCGCTCACCGGCCCCGGCGCAGGGGGCTTCATGCTCGTCCACCGGGCGCGAGACGGCGCCACCGACCTCCTCGACTTCTTCGTCGCCGCCCCCGGGCGGGGGCTGGCCGGGGGCCCGGCGCCGATGGAGACGGTCGACGTGCGCTTCGACCGGCAGACGATGCAGACCTTCCACATTGGCGCCGCCTCGTGCGCCGTGCCCGGGACCGTGGCGGGACTCGCCGAGGCCCATCGCCGCTACGCGAGCCTTCCGTGGTCCGACCTCGTGGCGCCAGCGGTCCGGCTCGCGCGCGCCGGAGTCGTGCTCAGCCGTCAGCAGGCGTACCTCCACGCCATGCTCGATCCGGTCCTGCGCCGGGACCGGTACGGCCGTCTCGTCTACGGGGAGGGCGGGCCGCTCGGCGCCGGCGGGCGCCTCGTCATGGCCGACCTGGCCGCGACGCTCGAGCGCCTCGCCGTCGAGGGAGCCGTGGCGTTCTACCAGGGCGAGGTCGCGCGGCGGATCAGCGAGACCATTCTCGCGGGCGACGGCAGGATCACCGAGGCCGACCTCGCCGAGTACCGCGTCGTCCGGCGCCGGCCGGTCCGCGTGCCCTACCGCGCGGCCGAGTTCGTCTCGAACCCGCCGCCGTCGGCAGGCGGGCTCCTGATCGCCTTTGCGCTCCGGGTGCTCGACACGCTCGGCCGCGCCGGGGAGGAGGGCTCCGCCGAGGCGGCCGCGCTCCTCGCCGAGGTCATGCGGGAAGCCGCTCGGGCGCGAGCCGGCTCGTTCGCCGGTCGCCTTCGGAGCGGCGGCGCGAGCGCGCGGCTCCTCGCCGACCCCTCGGTGCGGGCCGCCGCGGAACGGGCGCTCGCCGTCCTCGGAGAGCCCGTGCTCGAGGCTCCCGGGCTGCCCTCGACCACGCACGTGAGCGTTCTCGACGCCGCCGGGAACGCGGCGTCGCTCTCGTCCTCGACCGGCTGCGGCTCGGGCGTCGTCGTCCCCGGCACGGGCATCCACCTGAACAACATGCTCGGCGAGCCCGACCTCAACCCGGGAGGAAGTCCGCCCGCCGGTCGCCGCCTCACGAGCATGATGGCGCCCTCGATGGTGCTCGAGTCGGGGCGCCCGCGCCTTGTCCTCGGGAGCGCGGGCTCGGAGCGCCTGCGGGGGGCGATCCTGCAGGTCGTCGTCAACGTGGTCGTTCACGGAATGAGCGTCGAGGAGGCCATCGCAGCCCCGCGCGTCCATCTCGACGGAGACGCCCTCCACCTCGAGGGCGGGACAGCCGCGAAGGTTGCCGACCGTCTGACCGAGCGCGGGTACGAGCTGATCTGCTGGCCGGAGCGGAACCTCTTCTTCGGCGGCGTCTCCGCCGTCGCGCGGCGCCTTGGAGGTGGGCTCGAAGCGGCGGGCGACCCCCGGCGGGGTGGGGCGGGGGTGGTGGTCGCGTGACCGTCATCGTCCGGCAGGCCGAGCCGCGGGACGCCGCGGCTCTCGTGAAGCTCGCTCAGTCCGTCGGGGGCGAGCCGGAGGGGTGGCTGATCGCCTCCGGCGAGTGGCGGAGCGCCGCCGACGAGCGACGCTACCTGCGGGGCGTGCGGCGGCACCCGCACGCTGCCGTCGTTGTCGCGGAGGACGACGACGGCATCGTGGGGAGGCTGTCGATCGCACGCGACCCTCACCCGGCGAGCGAGCACGTAGCCGACATCGGGCTCATGGTGGCACTCTGGCACCGTCGCGAGGGTGTCGGCACGTCGCTCATGCTGGCGGCAGAGGAGTGGGCGAGGCAGGCCGGGATCTCGAAAGTCGAGCTGCACGTCTTCACGTACAACGAGCCGGCGATCGCGTTCTACCGACGGCTCGGCTACGTCGAGGAGGGATTTCGCCGCCGGCACTACCGGCGGGGCGCCGATTTCCTCGACGCAGTCCTCATGGCGAAGGAGCTCGAGTGAGAGTTCCTCCGGATTGCCTCCGAGCTAGACCCGCGACGGTAACCTCATCGGCGTGCGATGAGCGAGATCGAGGAACCGCAGCGCGGTAGCGTTCTGCTCCGCGAAGAGGAGCTCGCGGCCGAGGAGGACCTCTGGACCGACGACACGGGCTCCGACCACGCGGGCTGGTTTTGCGTGCGGACCGACCCGTTCCCTTGCCCGGCGGCCGGCTGCTCGTTCGTCGCGGAGTTCATGACCGCGGCGCACCTCATCCTCGTGTGGCAGCAGAAGGACGACCCGAACCTTCTCCGACACGCGGGCCGGGCGAAGGAGGTGGGGAGAAACCCGCGCGTCGTCGCGTACGAGCCGTCGTACGGGCCGAGCGCCTCCTACTACGCGTGGGAGGCGGCCGGCCGGCCGGTACACGGCGTGCGGCGGCAGTAGGCCCGCCGGCGCGGCACGGCCCCCCCTTGGGCGGGGCACCGGCCTTCGGGCAGCCCGAAGGGTCCCCCGGCCGAGGCCCCCAATATTCACGCTAGCGCGTCAGAGCGCGCGTGCGCGTCACGAGAGTGTGCCGAGTGTGTGCCGGTTTCGGACCGACTCCCTCGCTTCCAGCCCGCCGGAGATCTGCGCGTACGTACGCGCTCCCGGTCAGGCCCGGACGGTTGGGTCATCAGAGGGGCTCGACGCGACCGTTCGTGCTCGCGCGCTCGCGGATCTCCCGTTCCCGCCGGACGGTCTCCGCGGCGCGCTCGAGGAGGCCGGCGAGCCGGACGACGCGCTCCCGCTCGGAGGTGAGCTCGAGAAGCGTCTGCTTCTCGGGCGCGCCGAAGTCGATGTGCGCCGCGATCTGGTACGCGACGCTCCCCTCCCGGGTGTCGACCTCCTCGGCCTCTTCGCCGGCGGCCGCTGTCACGCGCTGGTAGGCGGCCAGGCAGCGCTCGATCTCCGCCTGCGTCGGGTGCTCGTCCTCGTCGAGGAGGGCGTCGATCTCGGCGGTCGCGAACGCGCGGCCGTCGGTCAGCTCGAGGAGGCGGAATCGCTCCCCGCCCTCGACGACGATGTTGAGCCGGCCGTCATCGAAGCGCTCGAGCACCTCGACGACCTCCGCCTCGGTGCCGATCTCCCGGAGTCCCGATTCGTCCGCGAAGACGAGGCCGAACGGGGCGCCCTCTTCGAGGCACTCGCCGATGAGCTCCCGGTAGCGGGGCTCGAAGATGTGCAATGGCACCTGCTCGCCGGGCAGGAGGACGATCCCGAGGGGGAAGAGGCCGATCTCGCGCATTAGTGCGCCGTCCGGTGAGTACGGTGATGATCCTGGCGCGCGAAAACGGCGCTGGGCAAGGATGCAGGGAGCGCCCATATTCGCTGAATCTGGGCGTGACCGAGGACGCGGCCCGGCGCTGCTGTGCAGCCGCCAGGGCGCGCTGTATTCGTCGGACGGTGCACAAGGGACAGAGTAATGTCCGCCCGTCATGTCCGGCGAGACCCTCTTCCGGCCCGCGCTTGCTTCGCTCGTCGCCTACGAGCCTGGGAAGCCGGTCGAGGAGGTGCGGCGTGAGCTCGGGCTCGAGCGCGTCGTCAAGCTCGCATCGAACGAGGGACAGTTCGGGCCGTTCCCGGCGGCGCTCGAGGCGATCGAGCGCGGCGCGCGCGAGCTCAACCGCTACCCGGACGCGGGTGCATACCGCCTTCGGCTGGCGCTCGCCGCCAAGCACGGCGTCGAGCCCGAGAACATCGCGCTCGCCGCCGGGGCCGACGGCGTGATCATGTACCTCTCGCTGGCGACGCTCGACCCGGGCGACGAGGTCGTCCTCGGCTGGCCGTCCTTCCCGAGCTACGTCCTCGACGCGGTCAAGATGGGCGCACGGCCCGTCCAGGTGCCGCTTGCCGGCTATCGCTACGACCCCGAGGCGCTGCTCGCCGCGGTGACGCCGCGGACGAAGCTCGTCTGCCTCTGCAATCCGAACAACCCGACCGGGACAATGATCTCGCGTGCCGCGATCGACGCGTACTTCGAGCGCGTCCCGGAGCACGTCCTCACCGTCCTCGACGAGGCCTACTTCGAGTACGTCGAGGAGCCGGACTACCCGGACGGGATCGAGGAGCACTTCAGGGCCGGCCGGCGTGTGCTCGTCCTGCGGACCTTCTCGAAGATCTACGGGCTCGCCGGCCTGCGCGTGGGCTACGGCGTGGGGCCGGCCGACGTCGTCCACGAGATCGGGAAGGTCCGCAACGCCTTCGACATCAACCAGACCGCCCAGGACGCGGCGCTCGCGAGCCTCGGCGACGAGGCCGAGATCGTGCGCCGCCGCCGGGCGAACGCGGCCGGCCGCGCCCAGATCGAGCGGGCGCTCGGCCTCCTCGAGCTCCTGTACGCGGCGCCCGCGGTCGCGAACTTCCTCTTCGTCGAGGCCGGTGGAGATGCGCGAGAGCTCTTCCAGCGCCTCCTGCGCGAGGGGGTCGTCGTCCGCCCGCTCGGACCCTTCGGCGCCCCGGGGGCAATCCGCGTCACCGTGGGGACGGAGGAGGAGAACGCCTTCTTCGCCTCTGCCCTCGAGCGCGCGCTCACCGCCGCCGGCTAGGAGGCCACCGGTTCCGCGCGCTGCTCCGATGAGCGCGGCCTGCGCTCGCCGGCTGGCAGGGACACGTCCGGTCCGGACGTTCTTGCCCGCCGAAGTGGGGTGCTAGCGTACGCGCGTGATCCGAGGCAGGGGAGCCGCGCCAGGCCTTCTCGCGAAGGCTCCCGATTTCCGGCGCCTTTTCCTCGCGACGGTCGCTTCGAGCGTCGGGACCTGGCTTGCCACCGTCGCGCTCGTCATCGACGTCTACGACCGCACCGGGAGTGCGAGTTGGGTCAGCGCGCTCCTGATCGTCGAGTTCCTCCCGATCGTCGTCGTCGGCCTCGCCGCCGGCTCGATTCTCGACCGGCTGCCGCGCCGCACTATCCTGGTCGCTGCCGACTTCGCGCGGATGGCCGTCTTCGCCGCCCTCCCGTTCGCCACCGGCGCGCTCCAGATCGTCCTCCTCGCCGCCGTCGCGGGCGTCGCGACGAGCTTCTTCCGGCCGGCTGTCTACGCGGGCCTTCCCAATCTCGTCACCGACGACGACCTTCCGCGCGCGAACGGGCTCCTCAACTCCGCCGACAACCTCACCTGGGCGATCGGCGCGCTCGCAGGCGGCGTGCTCGTCGCTGCCTCCGGGCCCGACCTCGGCTACTGGCTCAACGCGGTCTCGTTCCTCGCCTCCGCGCTTCTCATCCTGCGGATCCGCGGCCGGCTCGAGGAGGAGCGCGAGCCCAGTGAGGAGACCGGCTGGCACGAGCTCGGGAAGGGCTTCCGCACGGTCATGGCCTCCCGGCCTCTCGTTGCCGTGCTCGTCGCCTGGTGCCTCGCGGTCGTCGCCCAGGGCAGCGTCAACGTCGCCGAGGTCGTTCTGGCCAAGGATGTCTTCAGGGCGGGCGACTTCGGCTACGCCCTTCTCCTCGCGGCGACCGGCGTCGGTCTCACCGTGGGGAGCCTTGCCGCCCCGGAGTGGGTGGCAGAGCGTGGGCTACGCGCCCCCTACGGCGCCTCCATTGCCGTCATGGCGGTCGCGACGGCCGCCGCCGCGGTCTCCCCGAACGTCTGGGTGGCGGCGCCGTTTGTCGCAGTCAGCGGCTTCGGGAACGGCATCGCGATCATCTGCAACGGCCTCATCGTCCAGCGGGGCGCGCCGGACCGCGTGCGCGGCCGCGTCTTCACCTTCCTCATGAGCTCGACGTACGGGGTCTTCGGACTCGGCATGGTTGCGGCCGGGCCGCTGACCAACGCTCTCGGTGCGCGCGAGGTCTGGTGGATCTCCGCCGCCGTCTTCGCGCTCGCCGGGCTCGTCGGGTACGCGCTTCTCAGCGGGGAAGCGGAAGAGGCGGCCGCGCAGACGGCGGTCTCCTGATGGCCCGCCGCTGGACGCTCGAGGCCCTCCTCGAGGGGGTGCGCGGCGGCGACCGGCGGGCGCTCGCCCGGGCCATCACCCTCGTAGAGAACGGCGACTCGCTCTCCCGAGAGCTGATCCGCGCCCTCTACCCGGAGACGGGGCGCGCGTACTCGGTCGGCGTCACGGGCCCGCCCGGCGTCGGCAAGTCGAGCCTGATCTCGACCCTCGTCCGCCATGTGCGGAAGGGCGGCGCGTCGGTGGGCGTCATCTCCGTCGACCCCTCCAGCCCGTTCACGCAGGGGGCACTCCTCGGCGACCGCATCCGGCTCGCAGACCACTTCCTCGACCCGCAGGTCTTCATCCGCTCGATGGGGACGCGTGGCCACCTCGGCGGCCTGGCCGAGGCGACGCTCCAGGCCGCGCTCCTGCTCGACGCGGCTGGCAAGGACCTCCTGTTCCTGGAGACGGTCGGCGCCGGCCAGTCCGAGATCGAGATCATCGCCATCGCCGACACGGTCCTCCTCGTCCTGATGCCGGGGTCGGGCGACTCCGTGCAGGCGCTCAAGGCCGGAATCATGGAGATCCCGGACGTGATCGCGGTCAACAAGCGCGACCACCCGGCGGCGAAGACGATGCTGAACGAGGTGCGGCAGGTGCTCGCCCTCGGGGAGGGCGAGGCCTGGCGGCCGCCGATCGTCCTCACCGACGCGCTCAGGGGCGAGGGCGTCGAGGAGCTCTGGGCGAAGATCGAGGAGCACCGCCGCCACCTCGAGGAGAGCGGCCTCCTCGCCGAGCGGCGCGCGCGGAACCTCGCCGGCAACGTTTTCGCCGTGGCGAGCGCCCGGGCCAAGGCTCACCTCGAGGCGGCGGTGGCCGGCGACCCGGAGCTCCGTCGTGTGCTCGCCGAGGTGGAGCGACGCGAGCTCGACCCGCTCACCGCCGTGGGGGAGATCATGGAGCGCGTGTTTCACATTCGAGATGACGGCGCCACGCCTGGCTGAGATCCGCGCGGCCGCCACCGTCCTCGAAGGCGCGGCACGCGTGACGCCCGTGTACCCGTCCGAGACGCTCGGGCGGCTCTGCGGACGGCGGGTGCTGCTCAAGGTCGAGAACCTCCAGCGCACCGGCTCCTTCAAGATCCGGGTGCCGTCGCGAAGATCGCGAGCCTCGGGCCGGCCGAGCGGGTGGCGGGAGTCGTGGCCGCGAGCGCCGGGAACCACGGCCAGTCCGTCGCCTGGGCGGCGCGCGAGGCGGGGATCCGCGCGACGATCTTCATGCCGGCCGACGCGGCCATGGCCAAGGTAGACGCGACGAGGAGCTACGGCGCCGAGGTCGTCCTCGTCGGCGAGGGCTTCGACGAGGCGCTCGCCGCAGCGCTCGAGCGGAGCGCGGCGGGTGCGACGCTCGTCCACGCCTTCGACGACCCGGTCGTCGTCGCGGGGCAGGGGACGATCGGGCTCGAGCTCGCGGAGCAGCTTCCGGAGGTGGAGACCGTCGTCGTTCCGGTCGGCGGGGGCGGCCTCGCCTCGGGGATCGCCCTCGCGCTCGCGGAGCTCCGGCCGTCGGTGCGCGTCGTCGGCGTTCAGGCGGAGGCCTGCGCGCCCTACGCGGGCTCGACGAGCTTCGGCTACACGATCGCGGACGGCATCGCCGTCAAGCATCCGGGCGAGCTCACGGGCGCGATCCTCCGCGAGCGCCTCGACGCGGTCGTCACCGTCTCCGACGACGAGATCGCCGACGCCATCCTTCTCCTGCTCGAGCGGGCGAAGCTCGTCGTCGAGGGCGCAGGCGCGGCCGGCGTCGCCGCGCTTCTCGCCGGGAAGGTGCCGGGCGCAGGGCCGGCCTGCGCCGTCCTCTCCGGCGGCAACATCGACCCGACGCTCCTCATGGAGGTCGTCCGCCACGGGCTCACGCAGGCCTCGCGCTTCCTCGTCGTGCGCACACGCATCGGCGACCGACCCGGCGCGCTCGCGAAGCTTCTCACCCTCATCGCGGGCGAGCGCGTCAACGTCCTCGCCGTCGAGCACCACCGCGAGGGGATGAAGCTCCCGCTCGCGCAGACGGAGGTCGAGCTCACGCTCGGGACGCGCGACGAGGAGCACTGTCGCGAGCTCCTTGGCCGCCTCACCGACTGGGGCTACGAGGCCGAGCGGCTGCGATAGCCGGTCGCTCCTCTAGCGAATCCCCGAGTCGACGCGGATCGTGACGAACGCGAAGCGGTGCGGGCGCACGCGTACCGCGACCGGTGGCGCCGACGGCGGGCCCGGGCCGAGGACCGGCGCGAGAACGTAGAGCCCGGGCGGGAGGGCGACCCGGAAGTGCCCGTCCGGCCCCGAGCGCGTGCGCGCCACGAGGAGGTGCGCCCGCAGGACGCGGATCCGAAGCTCGAACGGGAGGTCGGGGCACGGCTGATCCGCTCGTTCGACCGGGCAGGTCGGCCCGATGAGGACGATGCCGCGGACGCCCGAGCCGAGCGGGCCGGCCGGAGCTGCGCTCGCGCCGAGCGCAGCGAGAACGAATGCGGCGAGAACGAATGCAGCCGCGGCGGCTGCGAGCTCTGTTCCGCTGCGGCGGACCGGAAGGAACAAGGCTCCTCGCCTCCCTCCTGCGATCGCGAGGACTCGGCGCATTCCCCACCCAGCGTGGGGAACGGGCCCCAATTTCGAGCATAGCGCCGAAATCCGCACGCGTGTGTGCCGCCCTGTGCCGAAAGTGGGGATCTTCCTCCACAGACTGCCTCGAACGCGCCGGCCTCCTGTGGCGACTCCCGCTACTCGAGCCCGAGGTGGCGCGCGATCACCATCCGCTGGATCTCGTTCGTTCCCTCACCGATCTCGAGCACCTTCTGGTCGCGGTAGAAGCGCGCGATCGGGAACTCCTCCATGTAGCCATAGCCGCCGTGGATCTGGAGCGCTTCGTTGACGACGCGCCGGGCCATCTCGCCCGTGTAGAGCTTCGCCATCGCCGCCTCCTTCGCGAACGGCCGTCCCCCGTCCTTGAGCCAGGCGGCCTTGTAGACGAGCGCGCGTCCGGCTTCGATCTCCGTCGCCATGTCGGCGAGCTTGAACTGCACGGCCTGGAAGCGAGCGATCTTCCGCCCGAACTGCTCGCGCTCGAGCGCGTACGCAAGGGCGAGCTCGTATGCGCCCTGGGCGAGCCCGAGGCCCATCGCCGCGACCGAGATCCGGCCGCCGTCGAGGATCGCGAGGAACTGGCGGAAGCCGGCGCCGCGCGGGCCGAGGAGGTTCTCGGCGGGCACGCGGCATTCCCGGAACGAGAGCTCGCGCGTGTCTGAGGCGTGCCAGCCCATCTTCTCCATCGGCGGCGAGATCTCGTAGCCGGGCGCCCCGTTCGGGACGACGAGGTTCGAGATCTCGTCCGGGCCTGTACGAGCTGTGATCGTGACGCAGGCGCTCCAGTCCGTGCCCGCGTTCGTGATGAAGATCTTCGAGCCGTTCACGACCCACTCTCCGTCCCGGAGCTCGGCCGTCGTCCGCGTCGCGCCGGCGTCCGACCCGGCGCCAGGCTCGGTCAGGCCGAAGGCGGCGAGCTGCCGTCCCGAGGCGAGGTCGGGGAGCCAGCGGCGCCGCTGCGCCTCGCTTCCGAAGAGGTAGATCGGCATCGTCCCGAGCGACGTGTGCGCGGCGACGGTGATCGCGACGGACGAGTCCACGCGCGCGAGCTCCTCGATCGCGACGGCGTATGCGAGGGTGTCGGCGCCTGCGCCGCCGTGCTCCTCCGGGATCGGGATGCCCATGAGCCCGAGCCCGGCGAGTCCGGCGACGATCTCGTACGGGAAGCGCTTCTCGCGGTCGAGCTCGGCGGCGACCGGCGCGATCCGCGCCTCCGCGAAGTCCCGCACGGTCCGGCGCAGGAGCTCGTGCTCCTCGGGCAGGTCGAGATTCACAGGGATCTCGGCCTTCGGTCGAGATCCCTACTCCGAGCTACCACGAAACCACCGCGCCTGCGGCCGAACCCCTGACGCTGGCGAGCACGATCGAGGCTCCCATCCTCATCGTGCTGAAATCTACTTAGCGTTCCGCCTCGCAGAGGCGGGACGCTAGCTCGGCGATCAAGCGGACGCCGTAGCCGGTCGCGCCGCGGCTCGTGAACACGTCCCCCCGACCTCGCTCGAGGTACGCCGTTCCAGCGATGTCGAGATGGGCCCAGGGGCCCTCGCCGGCGAACTCCTGCAGGAAGCGCGCAGCGTAGACCGGCTGCGCCTGGCGCAGGTCGGACGAGTTCTTCGTGTCGGCGAACGTGGACTGATAGAAACGCTTGTACGTGTCGTGGGTCGGCATCGGCCAGGCGTGGTCGCCGCTCTCCTCGGCGGCGGCCCGCACCTCCTCGATCCAGGATGCGTCGTTGCCGAAGAGGCCGGCGTAGTAGTCGCCGATGGCGACGACGATGCCGCCGGTAAGCGTGGCGAAGTCGACGACGTGCGTCGCCCCCGACTCGCGCGCGTACCAGAGGGCGTCGGCGAGGACGAGGCGGCCTTCCGCGTCGGTGTTCGTCACCTCGATCGTCTTCCCATTCGCGGCCGTGACGATGTCGCCGGGCCGGTAGGCGTGCCCGTCGGGCATGTTCTCGCAGGAGCCGATGACAGCGCGCACCCGGACCGGTAGCCCGAGCTCGGCGATCGCGCAGAAGCCCGCGAGCGCTGCGCCGCCGCCGCCCATGTCGGACTTCATGTCGTCCATGCGGAGAGCCGGCTTGAGTGAGAGACCGCCCGAGTCGAACGTGATCGCCTTGCCGACGAGGCCGAGGACGACGTCCGGGCGGGCCGGCGCTGGGGGCTCGTACGAGAGGAAGACGAGCCGAGCCGGCTCGCGGCTTCCCTGGGCGACCGCTGCGAAGGCGCCCATCCCCGCGGCGCGGATCTCGTCGGGGCCGAGGGTCTCGACCCGCACGTGCTCGAGTTTCGATGCTGCCTCCTCGGCGAACTCGGCGAGGGTCGTCGGCGTGAGCTCGTTCGCGGGCGCATTGACAAGGTCGCGGCAACGATTCGTCCAGCGCGCGACGACGGCGGCCCGGACCGCCGCGTCCCGCGCCGCGGCCGCGCCCGTTCCGCACAGGACGAGGCTCTCGGCGAGCTTGGGGCGCTCGTCGTCGGCGCCCGTCTTCCAGCGGGCGGGGTCGTACGCGGCGAGGACGGCGCCGTCGACCGCTGCGCGCGCCTGGTCGGCCGCCGCGAGAGGAAGCTCGTCGCCGCCGAGAATCCAGGCGAGTGTCCGCCCGCCGACCGCGCCTGTCCGCTCGGCGGCCCTCGCCACCGCCGTTCGCACCGCATCGGCGTCGATCGCGGCGGCCTTGCCGAGCCCGACGGCGGCGATCCGGCGGGCCGCCACCTCCCCCCGGGTGTGGAGTACGGCGACGCTCCCGAGCGAGCCCTTGATCTCGCCGTCCTCGAGGAGGCGGGCGAGCCGGCCGCTGAGCCGCCGGTCGAGCTCCTGGGCCGCCGGCGGAAGCTCGGGCGGATCGGCAACGCCGAAGGCGAGGAGGTCGGCCCCGACCTCGACTGGCCTTATCTCGACGGGAAAGATCTCCATGGCGGCGAGCGATGCTACCCGAACGGGCCCCGTGCCTGCGGCCGCGCTCAAGGTCCTCGGGCCTCGTGCCGATACTGATTGCGCGCCACACGCGCAGTTCAACCTCCCGCCCGCAACCTCCCCTCGCGGGCGTGACCCTCTCCCAGCGGAAGCCCTCCGAGCTCATCGGGGGCTTCCGCGTTCCCAGGGTGCCGGGCGCCGCTAGGCTTGACCCGTGCTCGCGGGGGTGGACAGGAAGGCGATGGCCGCGCTCTCGACGGGTCACCTTGCGACCGACGTGGCGCAGGGGGCGCTGCCGGCGCTCCTGCCCTATCTCAAGGACGAGTACGGCCTGAGCTACACGATGACGGCGGCGCTCGTCCTCTGCTCTACGGTTGCCTCCTCGGTCATCCAGCCGCTCTTCGGCTTCTGGTCGGACGCGCGCGGGGCCCTCTGGCTCCTCCCGTCCGGCGTGGTCCTGTCCGGGCTCGGAATGGCTCTCGTGGGAGTAGCGCCTTCCTACCCGCTCGTCGCGCTCGCCGTCCTCGTCTCCGGGATCGGCGTCGCCGCGTTCCACCCCGAGGGCTCGAAGTTCGCGAGCTACGCGAGCGGAGCGAAGCGGGCGAGCGGGATGTCCCTGTTCTCGATCGGCGGCAACGTCGGCTTCGGCCTCGGCCCGCTCTTCGCTGCGGCCTCGCTCGGCGCGCTCGGCCTCCACGGCACCCTGCTCCTCGTCGTGCCGGGGGTCGTCGTCGGGGTGGCCCTCGTCTCGCTGATCCCGTACCTGGCCCGGTTCGCCCCCGACCATCGTGTGGAGCGGGCGCGGCCGCGCGAGCCCTCCGACTCACGGGGAATGACGCTCCTCCTGGCCGTGGTGGGGCTGCGCAGCCTCGCCCACATGGGCCTCTTCGCCTTCATCCCGCTCTGGGAGGTCTCGAACGGGGCGAGCAAGACGCACGGGACCGCGATGCTGACCGTCTTCCTCATCGCCGGGGCGATCGGGACGATCTTCGGCGGCTCGCTCGCCGACCGCTTCGGGCTGCGACGGATCCTGATCCTGAGCTTTGTCGTCTCCGTTCCGCTCACCCTCACGTACGTTCTCGTCGGCGGCGCGCTCGGGACGGTCGCGCTCGCCCTGGACGGCGCGGCGGTGATCGGCACCTTCGGGCTCACGATCGTCATGAGCCAGCAGTACATGCCGGCCAGGGTCGCGATGGCTTCCGGGCTCTCGATCGGGCTCGCTATCGGCCTCGGCGGCGTGGCGGCGACGGCGCTGGGAGCGATTGCCGACACGATCGACCTGCGTACCGCCCTCCTGCTCACGGCTGCCGGGCCGGCGCTCTGCGCCGTGCTCACTCTTCGCCTGCCGCCGGTGCGGCGCGCGCGACTCAGCGAGCCCGCCGCCTCGACGATCTGAGCTGCCGGTGTTCCTGTCGCAGCGCGGCGGCCGCGGCTGCTAGAACCTCTTGATCAATAAAGGAAGGAGATGCGTGTGGCCGAGAGCGTGCGCGAGTTCTTCGAGTCGATCGAGCAGCGCGTCGACCCCGCGAGGACGAAGGGGACGACCGGGTCCTATCGCTTCGAGATCGCCGGGGTGGGCACCTGGCACGTCGCCGTCGACGACGGCAAGGTCACCGTGCGCGAGAGCACGGACGACGCCGACTGCGTCATCTCCTCCTCGGAGGAGCACTTCGCGAAGATCCTCCGCGGCGAGGCGAACGCGACGACCGCCTACATGACCGGGAAGCTCAAGGTCAAGGGCGACGTCGGGCTCGCGCTGAAGCTGAAAGAGCTCTTCCTGTAGTGCACCGTCCGGCGAATCGGCGCACCGGCTAGAAGTGGGCATGCCGCGGGTCCTCGTTCTGGCGCTCCTCCTCGCCGCCGCAGCGGCGCCGGCGGCGCCGGCCGGGGAGCCGCAGGACCTCCTGCCCGACCTCGTCCAGCGCGCTCCCTTCCGGCTCGGCGTCCAGACCGGGGACTTCGGCGCCCGGCTCACCTTCGGCTCGGCGGTCGACAACCGGGGCGCCGGTCCGCTCATCGTCGACGGCAGCCGCGCGTCGCGCAAGGAGCCCGAGATGCGGGCCGACCAGGTCATCGTCCGCTCGGACGGCTCGACGCGGGTCATCGAGGGCGTTGGCGCGCTCCGCTTCGTCGTCTTGCCCGACCACCGCCACTGGCACTTCCTCGGCTTCGACCGGTTCGAGCTCCGGCGCGCGCACAACTTCAAGCTGCTCTTGCGCGACAGGAAGACCGGCTTCTGCCTCGGCGACCGCTACGCGGTCGATCCCGCCGCGCACCTCGCGCCGGCCTTCGCCCGCACCCGCTGCGGCCCCGAGGGTACGGGCCTCCTCCGCGTCCGCGAGGGGATCAGCCCCGGGTTCGGCGACGACTACAAGCCGGAGCTCGAGGGCCAGTACCTCGACATCACCGGGCTCCCCGCGGGCCGGTACGACCTCACGCACCGCGCGAACTCGGACGAGGCGGTGCTCGAGAGCGACTACTCGAACAACGCATCCTCCGTCCTCTTCCGGCTCGACTGGGACGGCGACCAGCCCCGGATCGAGGTGCTGAACGTGTGTCCCGGCGCTGAGCGCTGCCAGGCGCCTCCCGGCTAGCCGCTGGGTCACTCCGCGAGCTCGACGAGGAGCGCGCCGCCCGCCACCCGGTCGCCCTCGGCGACGTGCACCCGCAGGACGACGCCCGCGTAGGGGGAGACGAGAGGCGTCTCCATCTTCATCGCCTCGAGGACGACGAGCGGCTGGCGCGGCTCCACATGGTCGCCCTCGCCCGCGAGGACGCGGAGGACCGTCCCGGGCATGGGCGCGGTGAGGCGGCTCGTCTCGGCCGGCCCGGCCTCGACCGGGTGCGCGGTCGTCTCGACGGTCGGCGGCGCGCGCCGGGGCTCCTCGCGCAGCCACACGCGGGGCACCCTCGGGTAGCGGGACAGCGGCGGGTGCTCGTCGAGGAAGCGCGTCGTCGCCCTGCCGGCGCGGACGTCCGGGTGGTCGACGAGCCAGCGCAGGAACGGGAGGTTCGTCGTCACGCCGCGCACCTCGGTCTTGCGCAGCGCGCGGGCGAGCCCGTCGAGTGCGTCCTCCCGTGTCTCCCCGCGCGCGATCAGCTTCGCGAGGAGCGGGTCGTACGCGACCTGCGCCTCGTCCCCCTCCTCGACCCCCGCGTCGACCCGGATTCCCTCCGGCAGCCGCAGGCGCTCGATCCGGCCGGCCTGAGGGAGGAAGGTGAGCGGGTGCTCGGCGTAGAGGCGCGCCTCGACGGCGTGGCCCTCGGGCTCGCTCGGCGTGCCGGACAGACGCTCTCCGGCGGCGATCCTGAGCTGCTCCTCGACGAGGTCGACGCCGGTGACGAGCTCCGTCACAGGGTGCTCCACCTGGATCCGCGCGTTCAGCTCGAGGAAGAAGAACTGCCCGCCGTCGAGGAGGAACTCGACCGTCCCCGCGCTCTCGTATCCGGCCGCGCGCGCGACGGCGAGCGCCGCCTCGGTCAGGCGCGCGCGGAGAGCCGGGTCGACGGCGGTGGAGGGGCTCTCCTCGAGCACCTTCTGGTGGCGACGCTGGATCGAGCACTCGCGCTCGCCGAGCGAGATCGCGTTCCCGTGGGAGTCCGCGAGGAGCTGGATCTCGACATGGCGGGGCCGCTCGAGCCAGCGCTCGAGGAAGACTCGGCCGTCGCCGAACGCGGCGCGCGCCTCGCGCTCCGCGGCCTCGAGCGCCGCGGGGAGCTCCTCCTGCCCGCGCACGAGGCGCATGCCGCGCCCTCCGCCGCCCGCCGCGGCTTTGACGAGGAGAGGGAAGCCGACCTCCTCGGGCGCGCCCGCGTCGAGGATGGGCACGCGCGCAGCCCGCGCGAGCCGCTTCGCCTCGAGCTTGTCCCCCGCGACCCTGAGCGCCTGCGGCGGCGGGCCGACCCAGACGAGGCCGGCCGCGAGGACGGCCTCGGCGAAGCCCGCGTCCTCGGCGAGGAACCCGTAGCCCGGATGGACAGCGTCCGCGCCCGACTCCCTCGCTGCGCTGATCACGTCCACGGAGGAGAGGTAAGAGCCGACTGGCCGCACCTCGTCGGAGCGACGGGCGTGGAGCGCGCCGGCGTCGTCGGGGGCCACGACGGCGACGGTGGCGATCCCGAGCCGGCGGCAGGTGCCGAAGATGCGGACAGCGATCTCCCCTCGGTTCGCGACGAGGAGCTTCCGTACCCTCACTGAAGCTGGAAGGCCGCGATCTTGAAGACGATCGTCTTGACGGGCTTCCCCGCGACGCGCAGGACGGCGCGCCATCTCCCCGGCAGGAAGTGCGCGTTCGGCGCGAGGCGGATCGACGCGTCGATCCGTGGCCCGCTCGGCTTTCGGACGCTGCCGAGCTTGCCGTTCGGGCCGTCGAGCTCGACCTCGATCGGGAGGCCGGTCGCCGGCTGCCTCGCGAACACGAAGTGCACCCAGACCTCCTGGACCGCCGTGGAGAGGCGCTTGACCGGCGGCCCGCCCCTCGTCGCGCTCACCCACGCCTTCGCGACGGTGCCGAGGTCCGGCCCGATGTCTGCGACCTTGCGCACGCGGTTGTTCTGGGTGTCGGCGATGTAGATCCGCCCGGCCGCATCGACCGCGACAGCGGTCGGGCTGTTCAGCTCGGCCGCGACGGCAGGGCCGAGATCGCCCGCAAACCCGTTCTTGCCGCTGCCGGCGACCACCGTAATCGCGCCGCCGGGGACGATCTTCCGCACCTGGTCGTTGTAGCGGTCGGCGACGTAGACGTTCCCCGAGCCGTCCACTGCCAGGCCGGACGGGGTGTTGAGCTGGGCCGAGGTCGCCGGGATCGCGTTTCCGTTGAAGCCGTAGCCGCCCGTGCCCGCGATCGTCGTGATCGTCCCGTCGCCACCGACTTTCCGCACGCGGTTGTTGTCGGAGTCGGCGATGTAGACATTCCCCGCCGCGTCGACGGCGACGCCCGAGGGGCTGTCGAGCTGGGCCGCAACGCCCGGGATGCCGTCGCCGTTGAAGCCGTCGAACTCGAGGCCCGCCACGGTCGTGATCGTGCCGGAGGGGAGGATCTTCCGGACGCGCCCGCCTTCGTGCTCGACCACGTAGAGGTCGCCTGCCGCGTCGACGGCGACGGCCGTCGGCCCGTTCAGATCGACCGAGGTGGCCGGGACGCCGTCCGGGGTGTAGCCCCCCGTGCCCGTCCCCGCGATCGTCGAGATCGTCCCGTCTGGCGCGATCCTGCGCACGCGGTTGTTGAACGTGTCACCGATGTAGACGTTCCCGGAGCCGTCGACGGCCACGCCCGTCGGGGAGAAGAGCTGCGCGGCGGCGGCCGGGCCGCCGTCGCCCGAGAACCCGCCGGCGCCTGTGCCGGCGATCGTCGTGATCACCCCGGCCGGGCTCACCCTGCGGATGCGGTGGTTCGCGGTGTCGGCAACGTAGAGGTTCCCGGCGGCGTCGACGGCGATGCCGCCCGGCGCGTTCAGCCTCGCCGCAGTCGCCCTCCCTCCGTCGCCGGAGAAGCCGGCCCCCGCGCTTCCGGCGACGGTGACGATGGTGGCCGTCCCCGGGGCGGTCGACCCCGAGCCTGCGGCGAGGAAGCTCGCCGTCGCCACGAGGAGCGCCGATGCGATGCGGGGCCGGCGCGTCACGCGGCCGATGATACGAGACGCCGGGCGGGTGGTCTACGGGGCGCGCTCCGGCAGCTCTCGATCCGTAGTTCGCGGCAGGTCGGATCGGGGGGTTCGCGGATGCGCGGCACACGGGGCCGGAGGAAACTGAGGTCCTTGAAAGGGGGCTCCGATGGGACGCCTAGCGGCACTGGTGGTAGCCGTGACGGGCGTCGGTCTCCTGCTCGCCGGATGCGGCGGTACGAACCAGAGCAAGCCGCCTTCGCTCACGTTCGGCTTCGGCCCGGCCGAAGTCGGCACGAAGGTGCCGATCCAGCCTCCGGCCGGAGTCGCGAAGATGGTGCTCAGAGTCCGCATCCTCCCCATGGAGGGAGCGCACGGAGAGAGGACGTTGCCTTCGAGCTTCGCGGTGCGGCCGGACGTCCCGGTGACGGTGGTGTTCACCAACTACACGAAGTCGGTGCACACGTTCACGTCGCCCGACCTGGGCTTGAACCAGGTCATTCTTCCGGCGGTCGGCGCGACGCCGAGCACGACGACCGTGACGTTCACGCCGGGACGGTACGACGTCTTCGAGTGGTTCTGCGTGCACTGCGGCGCCGCCATGAGCGGGAAGATCTACGCCATCATCGCCACCGCCTGAACGACCCGACAGGGCGCCCGAGGCGGATCGCAGCCCGGGCGCCCGAGGGCGCGGGCTCTACTCGTCTGCGGGGTTCGCGTAGGAGGGGGCGCGCTTCTCGAGGAAGGCACGCAGGCCCTCCCGGCCCTCCGCGCTCGCGCGCCGCTCTGCGATCCGCCGAGCCGTCTCGGGGCCGCTTGGGCGCTCGCGGATGACCCGCTTGGCGGCGCGCACGGCCTCCGGCCCTGCGGCCAGAAGCTCGGCGACGATCCGCTCGACGGCCGCGTCGGGATCGGCGACGATCTCGTGCACGAGCCCGATCCGGAGCGCCGTCGCGGCGTCGAAGCGCTCGCCCGTCAGGAAGTAGCGCCGCGCCGCGCTCGGGCCGATCTTCGCTAGGACGAAGGGCGAGATGACGGCCGGGATGAGCCCGAGCTTCACCTCGGAGAAGGCGAAGACGGCGTCCCCGGCGGCGACCGTGACGTCCGCGCAGGCCACGAGCCCGGCGCCGCCCCCGAGCGCGTGGCCCTGCACGCGCACGACGACCGGGGCCGGGCAGCTGTCGATCGCCTCGAGCGTCCGTCGAAGCCGCTCGGCATCCTCGACGTTCTCCTCGTAGGAGAGCTCAGAGGAGGAGCGCATCCACTCGACATCCGCCCCGGCGCAAAAGCTCGGGCCGTCGCCCGCGAGGACGACGGCCCGAGCGCCGCCGACGTCGGTGAAGGCCTGGGCGAGCTCGGCGATGAGGGCCGCGTCGAAGGCGTTCCGCCGCTCCGGGCGCGCGAACGTCAAGCGCAGGACCGGGCCGTCTCGCTCGACTCGAAGAGCTCCCATCGGGGGCAGCTTACGAGCGGAGCTGCAGCCAAGCTAGCCCATCTCAGCTCCGCGTCTGGTACGCGCCGGGCGGGCAGCCGACGCCGATCCAGGCGAGACCGTCGGGGCCCGCGACCATCTTCCGCCGCGCTTCCGGGGACGTGAAGACGAAGTGGCCGGGGCGCAGGTCGTGCTCCTCGCCGTCGATGATGACCTTGCCGCTCCCGCCGATGATCGCGTAGACCTCCTCCTGGCCGTCGCCCGTGTGGTCGTGCTCCGGGCCTTCGCCGCCGGGCGGCAACTCGAGCTGGTTGAGACCGAAGGCCGTGACGCCGAGCGCCGGCCGGAGCGGCCTGAAGACGCCCTTCTGAGCCTCGACCTCGTTCTTGTCCACGATCGCGTGAGCCATGAATTCTACTTACATGCGGAAGATCCCGAAGGTCGTCTCCGGGATGGGCGCGTTCAGACTAGCCGAGA